>DAIDJI010000480.1 GCA_027451455.1 Planctomycetales bacterium
CGCCAACGGTCCGCTCGCCTCGCACTTTCGCGAGATGCTCCCTGACGTCGACGGCCGAGACACTCTCGACCTCTCCAAACTCAAGGAATCGTGGCGCTCCGACGTGAATGCCATCGCCGATTACTTCGGCTTTCAGGAGGAACAGCGGGCCGCGGCCTCGAAGAAGCTCGATGAAGCCGAGCGCTGGGCCGACTCGTGGTTCAGCGACCTGGAGAACCAGGAGAAGCGGACCAAGTACCTGCACGACCTGGATCAGGTCGAGACCATCGAGCACGACCCGACCGCACTCTCGTTCGAGCGTGAGCGCACCTGGGAAGCGCGCAGGTCGCTCGACGCCGACCGCAAGTCGCTCATCGGCCCGCTTGCCGATCGGGACAAGGAGCTGCGCGACTCGGTCGCGAGCCTGGCGACTCCCGAGCAGGTTGCGGCCAGCCGCGACCCGATCCTCTCGCGGATCGCCCCCGAGCGGCTCGCCTCGACCCAGCGCGACGCGGTTGAGGCGGCGGAATCGGCCCGCCCCTGGAACCGCCTCGACTGGATCAACTTCGCCACCACCTACACTCTGATCGCGATCGGCGGCTGCCTGATCCTCGGCTTCCTCACACCGCTCTCGGCGCTCGGTGGGGCCGCGTTCCTGGCGATGATCTACCTGTCGATGCCCCCCTGGCCGGGCCTCCCTCCCAATCCGAAGGCCGAGGGGCATTACTTCATCGTCAGCAAGAACCTGATTGAGTTGATCGCCTGCCTGGTCCTCGCGACCACGCCGACCGGCCACTGGATCGGACTGGATGCCCTGTTCTTCGGGGCCCGTCGCCGACGTCGGCTCGCCGAGCGCGAGGCCCGATACGCGCCCGCACCCGAAGCGCCCTCCGCACCGGCCGGTCCGGTCGTTGTCGTGCCCAGGCGCGAGGAGCCGTCCCGCGACCCGATCGAGCTTGGTTAAGTCATTCATTCCCTTCGACAAACGCTCAACACCTGACCCATTCCGACCTCAAGGAGCGGCGCGATGACCAACCTGCCTCTGACGCCCGAGCAGCGGGCGATGGGCCGCGAGAACGCCGACCGGGCGCTGGGACTCTCCCGGCGCGACCTGCTCAAGGCGGCAGCGGCCACCCCAGCCCTCGGCGCCTTTTACTTCGGCTACAAGGAGATGAACGCCAAGCCGGTCAAGGCGGCGATCATCGGCACCGGTGACGAGGGGTGCCAGGCGATGATCCGGTCGCACAACCGGGCTTACCTCGACTTCATCGGCTACTGCGACATCCGCCCCTCCCAGCAGGAGCGAGCGGTCAAGGAATTCTCCAACCACCCCGATTACACGCCGGGGGATGTCAAGAAGCTGAGGAAGTACCAGACCAAGGAGGAGATGCTCGCCGACCCGGACGTCGAGATGATCGTCATCGCGCTTCCGCTCTGGCTTCACGCCCCGGTCGCGATCGAGGCGATGAAGAAGGGCAAGCACGTCTTCACCGAGAAGCTGATGGCGCACTCGATCTCCGAGTGCAAGCAGATGTGCCGGGTCGCCCACGAGACGAACCGGCTGCTCGCCGTCGGCCACCAGCGGCATTATTCGGTTCTCTACGATAACGCCAATTACCTGGTCCAGAACGACGTGCTGGGCGACATCCGCCACATCCGGGCTCTCTGGCACCGCAACAACGCGACGCCGATGGTTGCCAAGGACAAGGACGGCAACCCGATCATCGATCCGAAGACCGGCCTCCCCGAGATCGCCCGCGACGAGAAGGGGAACATTGTCTACCGCGATAGCTGGAAGCGGGTCCATCCGGATAAGGACCGGAACATCGATTACAAGAAGTACGGCTACGACAGCATCGACCAGCTCATCAACTGGCGGCTCTACAACAAGACCGGCGCCGGCCTGATGGCCGAGCTGGGCAGCCACCAGCTTGACGCCTGCTCGATCTTTCTCGGAAAGAAGCACCCGATCGCCGTCACGGGCGTGGGTGGGACGTACTTCTACACCGACGGCCGAGAGGTCGACGACCATGTCTTCACGATCTTCGAGTTCCCGGGCAAGACCGAGAAGGACCGGGTGATCGTGACGTACTCCTCGATCAACACCAACTCGTTCGACGGCTACGGCGAGATGGTGATGGGGTCGAAGGGGACGATGGTCGTCAGCCAGGAGAAGGAGATTTTGCTCTACAAGGAGGCAGGGAACCCGCTTTACTCGCGGACGACCGCGGTGACGGTGGAGAAGTCGGGCAAGAAGCCGGTGCTGGAGACGAGCCCGAGCACCGCGGGGCCTTCCGCCGCGACCGCGCTGGGGAGCCTGGCGACGGCCGACCCCTCGCGTGGGTATCGCGAGGAACTCGAACACTTCGCGTATTGCGTTCGCCACGGGAACAAGCAGGACTACCACAGCGACGAGGAGCATCGCCCCCGCTGCCGCGGCGAGGTTGCGATGGCCGACGCCATCATCGCGCTATCGAGCAACATCGCGATGCGGCAGAACCGCCGGATCGAGTTCGATCCGAAGTGGTTCGACTACAAGTCGGATGATGTTCCCGATGGTCCGGCCTCGCTGGCGAAGCGGGGCTGAGGCCACGATCGCGGAACCATTCGGCCACGGGCGGCTCCGGAACCTTCCGGGGACCGCCCGCGGCCGGCTTTCCCGATCTCTCATCTGAGGAGGATCGATTCATGAGCGCCGCCGAGGCCCAGGAGATGGTCGATCTTCTCGATCGCATCCGCGGCTGGCCGGCACCCCGGCGTCTCACACTGGCACTCCGGATATTAGAGACGCTCGAAGCGACGACCGGGGATCGACCGGCCGAGGAAGGCGCACGGCGTGGATGGCCAGTCGAGAAGGCCCTCGGCCTGCTCCGCGACGATCGCGAGCCCCCCGACGACGAGGAATGCCGGAGGATCGTCGAGGAGGCGCGATGGGACCGGTACGGTCTCTGAACGTCGTGCTCGATATCAATCCTCGTCCCGTTCTTCAGCCGGGCGGCTGGCGTCGTCACGGGATCGGGCGGGGACCTCGGGTGGGGTAGTCGATTCGATCCGGATGCGTCGGATTCGCGTCGGGTCGGCGCGCAGGACGACCAGGCGGTGGCCATCGATCTCGACCGAATCGCCCGGACGGGCCAGACGGCCCAGCAAGTCGAGCACCAGTCCGCCCGCGGTCTCGGCGTCGGTCTCGGGTAGCTCCATCCCGCACGTTTCCGCGATCACGTCCAGCGGGCAGGAGGCGTCGACCTCGTAGGCGTCGTCGCCGATCGGCGTGATTTGCGGGGTCTCGCGGTCGAACTCGTCCTGGATCGGCCCGACCAGTTCCTCCAGGACGTTCTCCAGCGTCGCCATCCCGACGACGCTCCCGTACTCGTCAAGTAGCAGAGCCATGTGGACCTTGTTGCGCTGGAATTCCATCAGCAACTGGTCGAGCCGGAGCATCACCGGCAGGAACGGGACCTTCCTTGCCAGGTGTCGCAGATCCACCCGCCCGTGCTGGTACGAGCCGGACCGGAAGATGTCCTTCACGTGGATCATGCCGATGACCGAGGTCAGGTCGTCCTCGCAGAGTGGGAATCGCGTGTGGCCGGCTTGCCGGGCGATCCGGAGGTTTTCCTCCATTGGCCGCGAGAGGCTCAAATAGACGATGTCGGGCCGGGGGACCATCACGCGCCTGGCCGTCTTCTCTTCGAGGTTGAGGACGTTCTCGATCATCATTCGTTCGTTGCGTGAGAGGTGGCCGCCGGCCACGCTCTCGGCGACGATCAGCCGGAGTTCTTCTTCCGAGTGTGCGACTTCCGAGGTGCTGTCGCCGCCCAGTCTCAGCGCCCAGAGTGTGAGGTTGCTGGCGCGGTTCAGCAGCCAGATCACAGGCGAGAAGATGTAGGAGAGGATGACCAGCGGCGGCGCGGTGATGAGAGCGAGGAGCCTCGGCTCTCGGATGGCGAGCGTCTTCGGAGCCTGCTCGCCGAGCGCCATGTGGAGGAAGGTCACCAGCGAGAGCGAGACCAGCGGGACCAGGCCCGTCGATACACCCGAGATCCCGATCTGGGGCGAGGGAATGTGCAGGGCCTCAAATCCCGATTTTACCGTCGGTTCAACCCAGTCGTGCATGGCACCACCCAGGGCCAGGCTGGCCATGGTGATGCCGATCTGCGAGGCCGAGAGGTAGAAGTCGAGCCGGTCGAGGGCCTGGCTGGTGAGCTTCGCCGCCCAGCTTCCCTGCTCGGCAAGCTGGTCGATCTGCGTTGCCCGGACCTTCACCAGCGCGAATTCGACGGTGACGAAGTACCCGTTGATCAGGATGAGCCCGGCGATCAGCAGGACTTCAACGTATCCCATGGCGGGCGGATGGGCGGGCGCCGTCGGGACCGCGGTCGCGCCGGCGATCAGCAGGACCTCAATGTATCCCATGGCGGATCGGATCCGGTCCTCGGCGGACGCCCCGGGACGTCGACGAAGGGCGGACGTCCCGGGCCCTCCCCGGCGCTCCGCCTTGCGTCGGAGGTCGAGGAGTTGCCCGCAAGGCCGGTGATTCTAACCGAAATCCCGGCGTTTCGATACTCCCGAATCCCCTTCCCTTGACGGGCTCCGTTCCTGGCTTTACGTTGTAAAGTCGGGTGAAAACCGGGACCGACTGCGGAGTGATTGAGGATTGCGGAGGATCATCCGCGATGGAATTGCGTGAGGCGCTGACACAGATTACCGAGATCCGGAGCCAACTGGCGCGGACAGAGGTGTTTCGGGGCTACCGAGCGATGCCGATGGCGTTTTCGGCCGCGGTTGCGGTGGTCGCGGGGGTGGTGCAGGCGACGGCGATTCCGGACCCGATGGCGGCGGTTGG
>DAIDJI010000481.1 GCA_027451455.1 Planctomycetales bacterium
GATGGCCGACCACGGTCTTGCCGCCGAGGATCGTGGCATTCGCGTAGATGATGACCTCGTCCTCGATTGTCGGGTGGCGCTGGACGTCGCGGACGATCTGGCCGAATTCATCGCGGGGGAAGCTCAGGGCGCCGAGGGTGACGCCCTGGTAGAGCTTCACGCCGTCGCCGATCCGGGTGGTCTCGCCGATGACGACGCCGGTGCCGTGATCGATGAAGAAGCGTCGGCCGATCTGGGCTCCGGGGTGGATATCGATGCCGGTCTTTCCCTTGGCGTACTCGGTCATGATTCGGGGGATGAGCGGGACGCCCAGGCGGTGCAGTTCGTGGGCGAGACGATAGACGGTCACCGCGGCGACGCCCGGGTAGCAGAAGACGATTTCGCCGAGGCTTTTGGCGGCGGGGTCGCCGTCGTAGGCCGCCTGGACGTCCTCGGCGAGGGTGTGGCGGAGGGCGGGGATGGTTTCGAGGAAGCGGAGGGTGATCCCGGCGGCGCGACCCTCGTGATCGGTGGCATCGTCGCGATCGAGGCAATCGTGGCGGAAGGCTCGGGCGATTTGCTGGGTCAGGCGGCCGTGAAGGCCGTCGACCAGGTCGCCGACGTGGAAGGCGACGTTGCCCAGGTGCAGGTTCTGGCGGCGGCCGTAGCCCGGGTAGAGGATCTCGCGAAGGTCGGCGAGGATGTCGACGACCTCTCGGTAGCTGGGGAGTGGGGAGTGGCCCAGGTGGTGGATCCGCCCGCATTCCTCATAGGTCGCGACGATCCGGGCGGTAATCGCCGGGATGGCCTCCGCGCGGGAGTTCCTGATCTGGGACTCGGAGTCCGTCGACATCTGGCCTCGCCTCGTCCGGCCCGGCCCGGATTGGGACGGGGATGGTGGGAACCTCGACAACAACCCATTTGACCCGGCGACCGGGGCGGAATTCAAGTCGGGGGCGGTGTCGCGGTCGAGTTGGGTCTGAGCTGAGCGGCACGCCATCGCTCGACGAAGCGTCGGTAGTCCTCGGGCGTGTCGATGCCGACGCTCGCCTCCTCGACGATCCCGACCGCGATCGGGAATCCGGCGTCGAGGACGCGAAGCTGTTCGAGTTTTTCGGCGGCCTCGAGCGGGGAGGGAGGGAGTTCGGCGATCGCGAGTAGGAAATCGCGTCGGTAGGCGTAGAGGCCGAGATGCAGGTGGGCGACGGGTCGCGGGGCGGTTCTGGGATTGGGGAGGCCGTCGCGGTGGCAGGGGATCGGGCTCCTCGAAAAGTATAGCGCCCGGCCGCGCGACGAGCAAACGACCTTCACGCAGGCCGGGTCGCGGTAGGTGGCCTCGTCGCGGATTGGGGTGGCGAGAGTCGCCATCGGGGCCTCGGGGTCGGCTTCGAGCAGCTCGACGACGCGGTCGAGCGCCTCGCCGGAGACCTCGGGCTCGTCCCCCTGGAGGTTGACGACGATCCGGGCCGTGGGGATCGATCGGGCGACCTCGGCGACGCGGTCGGTGCCGGAAGGATGGTCGGCGCGGGTCATGGCGAACTCGCCGCCGGCGGTTGCGACGGCGTCGGCAATACGGGGATCATCGGTTGCGACGATGATCCGGCCGATGGATCGCGCGCGTCGGGCGGCGTCGAGGACGTGCGCGATCAGTGGTCGCCCGGTGTCGGATAACAGGGGTTTGCCGGGGAGTCGGGTCGAAGCGAAGCGGGCCGGGATCACCCCGATGATTTCCGTGTTTCCCACGAACGTCCCCCATGGAAAGGTCCGATACAAGGGGCACCGGACGGGACCGTGTCCTGGCCGGCGGCGCAAACGCGCCCCACCACTCTAGGTCGTCCCATGATGGGGCACAAGTCGGAGTGGCTCGGGCCGAAGCGCCTGGCTCCGGATCGGCCGGTCGCGGCGATGTCGCGATCGGGTGAGCGGGGCAGTCGGTGCGAGAGGAGCGCACCGGCGCGGCAGGCCCCCCGGCCCGCCGCAAGGGGATCGTCCCGGCATGAAGAAGCCGGCCGGTCCGTTACAGGAGGTCTGGTTCGAATCGCCGTCCTCGGGTGCCGGGGCCGGGTGCCGGAAGTGCGCCCTGCCCAGCCGCCCCGCACGGCCGACGATTCTCCGCGCCCGGGCGATGAGCCGGGGGCGCAGGGAGCGTTTTCGCGCAGAGATATACGAATTTCATGGGATGAGACCCGGAGCCGTCGGTGGTCCGTCTCTGAGAACTTGTTCGCGCTCTGAAAGGTCGTTACGGGCTTGATCGGCCCGAGGCGGCCCTCCGCAACCGGGGTTCGGGCCGAGACGAGCCGGCCTCCGCCCGGTCGCGCCAAGGAAGGAGAGCGCCCACAATCGCTACGCGGGGCGGCCATAGCCGATGGTTTGGCGGCTGCCCGGGGAGACTCGATTCATGGGATGGACCCTCAAGCCCGGCCTCCGTCGGCATAGCCGCCTTCATCGGCCTCATCTTGAAAGCCTGGACGATCGGTGCCTCCTGTCGACCGGGCTCCACGCGGGTCAGGTCCACGCCGCGCGGATTCACCATGCCTTGCACGCGGCGCATCAGACGGGGCTTCACCACCTCCACCCGGCGCTCCGCGTCCGTCCGGCTGGAACCGAGGCCGTTTCCTCGGTCTCCGCCAGCGGCGCCTTTGACCCGGTCATCGGCGCCTCGACCGTTCAGTCGTCCTACGGCGTCAATGGCTCGGGGATGGCCGTTGCGGTGATCGACACCGGGATTGACTCGAACAACTCGGCCATCGGCTCCCGGGTGATCGCGGCCTACGACTTCTCTAACCCGAACGTCGCCAACCCGCCCCAGGGTTCCAATGCCAACTCCACCAGCTCGCCGCACGGCACCGGGGTCGCCGGGCTGATCGGCTCGAACAATCCGGCCGACCCGGGTGTCGCGCCGGGGGTGAACCTCGTCGATCTCAAGGTCACCAATGCCAGCGGCGTTGCGAGTCTCCAGAGCATCGCCAACGCGCTCCAGTGGGTGGCAAACAACCACGCGCAGTACAACATCACCGCGGTGAATCTCTCGCTCTCCGACGGCCAGAACTACATGCACGACTGGTTAGCCCAGGGCGGTGGTGTTCCCGAGCAGGTGGTGAACCTGACCGGCGAGCTGCGCGGGATGAACATCCCGGTGGTGGTCGCCACCGGAAACAACTTCAATGGGTCGCAGGGCGAGGGCTTCACGGCGATCGTCGCCGGGACGATCAGCGTGACCGCGACGGACCTCTCCGGCCACCTCCTTCCGAACGCCCAGCGGCTCGGGACGGCCGATGGCGGGGCCTCGGCCACGGTGATCGCGGCGCCCGGCGATCAGATGCTCGCTCCCTACGGCAATGGCGGAACGGCGATGGTCGACGGAACGAGCTTTGCCACACCGCTGGTGACGGGCTCGGTCGTCCTGCTTCAACAGATCTACCAGCATCGCTTTGGCTCGCTGCCGAGTGTCGATCAGCTTCAGCAGTGGATTCAGGGCGGCGCCAACCCGATCTACGATCCGGCCACCGGGATCACGATTGGCGAGCTCAACATCCCGAAGGCCGCCGCGCTGATTCCGGGGGCCTCCACTCCGACGGCGCCCTCGCAGCCGGTCAACGTCGTTCCCGTGAGCCCGAGCCCGATCCCGACGCCGACCAATGTGGGGACGGTCGCCGCTCAGACTCTCACACCGACATCCGCGCCGACGCCAGCGCCGACGCCCACGCCCACACCGGCCCCGACGCCGACGCCGACGCCTGCTTCGGCTCCCACACCGGCTCAGGTCTCCACGCCGGCGCCGGTGGCAGCCTCGGCGCCCAGTCTGCCGGCTCAGGCTCCGACGCCGACTCCGACGCCGACCTACAAGGTCTTCAGCGGCTCGGATACGTCGAATACCTCGACGGACGTTGCGGGGATGGCGGCCCTGCTACGGAGCATGAGGATCTGGCAAGCCTCGCGGATCTGAGATCGATCTCGAAGAAGAGGAGCGAGGAGCGAGGACCGAGGGCCGTCGGGGGAACACTTCCCCGGCGGCCCTCCGTCGTTTTGCGAGTGGACTCATTGTTGCAGCGGGTTGGTGACCCGCAGGGCGGTGTCGAGCCAGTAGGTCCGGAGTGCGGCGACGACCTCGGTGTATCGGGCGTACTCGGCCGGCTTCGGGATGAAGGTACTGGCGCCGGCCCGGTAGGTCTGGATCACGTCCTCCTCGCGGCAGGAGGTTGTCAGGACGACCACGGGAAGAACGCGCAGGACCGAGTCGGACTTGAGTCGACTCAGGACCTGGTGGCCATTGAGGCCGGGGAGGTTCAGGTCGAGGAGGATCAGGTCGGGTGTGCGCGAGGCGGCGTCCGGATCGTGGACAAGACCGGCGAGGAAGTCGAGCGCCTGCTGGCCGTCGGGAAGGACGGTGAGGCGATGAGGAACGTTCGCCTCGCGGAGGGCCCGCTCGATGATCTTGGCATCGGCGCGGCTATCCTCGATCAGGAGGATGTGAAGCAGGGTCGGGTTCGCGCTCATCCGGGGCCGTCTCCGGGATGTGAGGCTCTTGGGTGCGTGGGTTGTCGGGCGGATCGGGAGCCCGGTCGCGGTTTGTCGGTCGGCGGAACTGGATGTAGAAGGTCGAGCCGCGCCCGGGCTCGCTCGCGACCCGGATCCGCCCGCCGTGGGCCTGAACAATCTTGTTACAGATCGCGAGCCCTGCGCCGGTGCCCTCGTACTCCTCACGTGTATGGAGCCTTCGGAAGAGCTGGAAAATCGCCGCGTGGAACTGGGGATCGATTCCGATTCCGTTGTCCGCGACCGCGATGGTCGTCGTCTCGTCCGGATCTCCGTCCGCCGACGGGGCGGCCGAGAT
>DAIDJI010000482.1 GCA_027451455.1 Planctomycetales bacterium
ACCCCGACCGGCCCCGGTATGGCCTTGCCGCGGTCGCCGCCGGCATCCTGATCAAGAACGGCCTGGCGTTGCTGACGATGATCGTTCTGGCCGGGACCACGCCGTTTCCCCGGCTTCTGATCGGGATGCGGAAGCTCGGGATGCCCGCGGTACTGGTGGCGACGCTCCAGTTCATGGAGCGCTATCGACATGTTCTGGTCGACGAGGTCGATCGGATGGCGACCGCCCGGCGGGCCCGAACCTTCCGGCGCGGGGGCTCGCTCTCGTGGTCCATCCTCGGCGGACTGATCGGCCAGCTTTTCCTCCGGACGTTCGAGCGCGCCGAGCGGGTCCACGACGCGATGATCGCCCGGGGCTGGGACGGATCGGTTCAATCCGACATCTAGTTATTCGTTTTTTGATAAGATATCCGTGGGATGGGGTCGGCGATGACGGACGTGGAGGTTCGACGGGAATCCGAGCGTCCATCGGCCGATGGGGCCGTTGAGGCCGTCCGCGTGCGCGGGCTCCAGTATCGATATCCCGACGGGCGCGAGGCGCTCCGAGGCGTCGATCTCTCGATCGCGGGCGGTGAGGCCGTCGCGCTGGTCGGGCCGAACGGGGCCGGCAAGAGCACGTTTTTGCTCCACCTGAACGGTCTCCTTCCGGGCAAGGGACGCGGGACGGTCGGACACACGCACAGCTTCGGCGGTGGGAACGAGCGTCGTCGCGAGGCGAGCGTCTGGATCGATGGCCTGGAGGTCAACGACCGGAACGCTCGCGAGGTCCGCCGTCGCGTCGGGCTCGTTTTCCAGGACCCGGACGATCAGCTTTTCTGCAATTCCGTAATCGAGGACGTCGCCTTCGGGCCGAGAAACCTCGGGATGTCGGCGGCCGAGGCCCGAGGCGTGGCCGAGGAGTGCTTGAGGCGCGTCGACCTGCTGGACGCGGCCGAGCGGCCGCCGCATCACCTGAGCTTTGGCGAGCGGAAGAGGGTCTGCCTCGCCGGGGTGCTGGCGTGCCGGCCCTCGGTGCTGGTCCTGGACGAGCCGACCGCCAATCTCGACCCGCGCGGCCGTCGGCGATTCATCGGGCTCATGCAGGCGATGGACGCGACCCTTCTGATCGCGACCCATGACCTGGAGATGGTGCTGGATGTCTGCGGCCGGGTCGTCCTGCTCGACGGCGGGAAGGTCATCGCCGATGGGCCGACCCTGGAGATCCTCGCCGATGTCGAACTACTCGAGCGGCACGGGCTCGAACGGCCGCTGAGACTGGCCCAGCAACGTTAGGTCTCTCTTCTCATCGGCGACCATTGGGCTTCCCTTGCCATTTTGCCTCACCAGCGGACGTTGCCCGATGGCGATCCGCGACGGATTGAGGCGAGGGCCGTTCCCTGTCCCGTCCAGGCCCAGCTCGGTCCGGCCCAATTGAGGATTGAGAAAGGCCAAGGGACTTGACACGGGCCACCGTGTTGTGTCGCTTGTAGCGAATCTGTGAGGACGACGGTAACGTCGGAGCTGGCTCTTCAAATCTCGAGGGAAAGGAGAAGTCAACGACGGGCTGATTGAGACGCATGACGACCAGGCGGGAGAATCCGCAGAATGACCTCGATCTCTTCACCGACTGCGTTTTCCTCGAACCTTAAATTGAGGTGTACACGTGAGAATTTCTAATCTGTCGCGGCGTGGCTTCCTGCAGCGGTCTCTGGGAGTTCTGGCGGCGGCGGGACTGCCGGATTGGTATGCCCGGCAGCTCTTCGCCGCTCAGCAGGAAGGCGCGGGCACGAAGACCTCTGCCAACGATCGTCTCGTCATGGGCATCGTCGGCGTCGGCAGTCCCCAGAGCCGAAGTATGCAGGTCGTGCGTGAGTCTCATCCTCCGGTGGAATCTGGACAGTTGACCTTCACGCTCGGCTGCGACGTGGCTGCCGCCCATCGCCAACGGGCCACCGAGGTGATGCGCGAGAGAGGGTTCAAGGACTTCGAGGCCAACACCAAGGACTTCCGCGACCTCATCAACAACAAGTCGCTCGATTGCCTGCTCATCGCCACACCCGACCACTGGCATGCCCAGGTGACCATCGAGGCACTCAAGGCCGGCAAGGATGTCTACTGCGAGAAGCCGCTGACCCTGACGGTCGCCGAGTCGCTGGCCGTCCAGAAGGTGGTCAAGGAAACCGGCCGCATCCTGCAAACCGGTAGCCAGCAGCGAACCGATTTCCATGGGATGTTCCGCCTCGCGGTGGAACTCGTCCGCGCCGGCCGCCTTGGCAAGATCAAGACCATCGAATGCCGTATCGGCAGCAATCCGACGAGCGGCCCGATCCCCGAGGCGCCGGTCCCCGAAGGACTCGACTGGGACCTCTGGCTCGGTCCAACGGCCCAGGTGCCTTATCGCAAGAAGGATCGGCTCACGAACGGCTTCTATGAGTTTCGCTGGTGGTATGAATACTCCGGCGGCAAGATGACCGACTGGGGCGCACACCATCTGGACATCGCGCAGTGGGCCCTGAACAAGGACGGCAGCGGCCCCATTGCGGTGGAGGTGCTCAAGGCGACCGAACCCTACAAGGGCGGCGATGGCTACAACTGCCACCCGAGTTTCCAGGTCGAGTACACCTACGACAACGGCACAAAGGTCATCGCCATGAACGGCGGTGGCACCGACATGAAATCCCGGCTCGTCGATAAGGACGGCAAGGTCCCCGAGCAGCGGTTCGGACCGAATCGTGGCCGCGCCATGCAAGTTGGTCCGGACGCGAACGGCGTTCTCTTCCTGGGCGAAGACGGCGCCCTCTTCGTCAGCCGTGGTACGATCCTTGCGAGCGACGCCAGAATTCTTTCGGAGCCGCTCAAGGAAGATCCGATGGTCTACGATGGTCGTCCGACCAACCAGATGCAGAACTTCGTCGATTGCGTCAAGAGCCGCAAGTCGCCGATTTGCAATGCAACGGTCGGCGGGGGCTCGGTGATCGTCTGCCATATCGGCGTGATCGCGCTGCAAACCGGCAAGAAGCTGAAGTGGGACCCCATCACGCATCAATTCGATGACGCGAAGGCCAACCAGATGCTGTCACGCCCACGCCGTGACCCGTGGCGGCTCCCGGTATAATCGAGTTGTTCCGGTTGCGCGCTGTGTATCCAGGCGCGCAACCGAACAAAATCGGTCGTCATGGGACGGCTACCTCATCGTTCTGTCTCTGCTGTCCCCATCTTGATTCAACCGCGGCCAGGAACAACCAACCGCTGGAAACTCGGCATTTGGCGGAGCGGGGCGAGGTCGGGATCGGTCTCGGCCTCGGCGGCAGGGAAGCCCAGCTCGATGGCGCGGATGAGAAGCTCCATGGCGTGGGCGAGCTGCTTTGGCTGGTGGGCCTTCTCGGCATAGATCGCGACAGCGCAAGCCGCGTTGTAGTAGCGGCGGGCTGTTGGGGCGCGGAGGAGCCGGGCGACGTCGTCGAGCGCGGAGGGGTCGGCCTGCCGG
Source organism: Planctomycetales bacterium (assembly GCA_027451455.1). Lineage (GTDB taxonomy): Bacteria > Planctomycetota > Planctomycetia > Isosphaerales > Isosphaeraceae > JAKAUH01. Next base: position 3,466 of record DAIDJI010000482.1, read on the forward strand.
GCGCGAATCAGGGCCCGGAGCTGGATCGCGTCGAGGTGGTTCGGGTCGGTCGCGATCGCGATGTCGAGGTGGTTGAGCGCGGCCTCGGCGTCGTGGCCCCGGACGAGCATCGCCAGACCGAAGTGCGCGCCGGCGTGGCGGGGATCGTGGGCCAGAACGCGGTTGAAGTCGTTGAGGGCGTCCTGGGGGTCGGTCCGAAGGAGCGTCATGCCTCGCGCGACGCGGGCGACGGTGTCGTCCGGGTTGCGGGTGAGGATGTCGTCGAACTGCCGGCGCGCCTCGTTGGACCGGCCGAGCCGCGCCAGCGCCTCGCCGCGCGCTGCGAGGACACCGGCATCGGTCCGACCCAGCCGAATCGCCATTGAGAGATCTTCCAGTGCCGATTGGACTCGGTCCTGTTCCAGGTCGATCAGCGCCCGGTTCACGCGGGCCTCGTTGAAGTCGGGGTCGAGGCGTAGCGCGTGATCGTAGGCGTCGCGCGCTGGATCGAGCCGGCCGGCGCGGGCGAGGGCCAGACCGCGGTTGAAGTGGACCCAGGCGAACGGCGAGCCGATCGCCGTGCAGGCGGAGAAGTCGCCGGCCGCCTCAAGGAACCTCTCCTGGGCGAAGTGGCAGTGGCCCATCACGAACCAGGCCCAGAAGGAGGTCGGGTCGAGCCGGAGGGCACGGCGGGCCGCGTCCTCGGCGCCGGCGGGATCGCCGGCGGCCAGAAGGCTCGTCGCCAGCAGCGTCCAGTCGTGAGGGCCCGACGGGCGAGCCTCCAGAGCGCGTCGGCGGTCGAGATTGGCGAGCGCCTTCTCGCCCAGCTCATCGAGGTATCGAGCGCGATCCGTGTAGAGAGCCGCCGGGATCGGGGCGACCAGTCTTGCGGCTCGATCGAGCCGCGCGACGGCTCGCTCGAGCGCAGCCTTCCGGCGCGACTTCGTACCACCTCGGCTCGCCTTCAGGACGCGTGCCCGGGCCTCCAGGATCATCAGGTCGGCGACCTGCTCGCGGAGCCGGTCCTGCTCGGGCGCCGTCAGGCTGGCGAACCAGGCTACGCCCGGATCGCGGCGGTTGTCCGTCAGTTCGAGGCGGTCGAGGAGGGTATCCACGCGAGTGAGTCCGGCGTCGAGGTGTCGGTCGGAGCCCGCAGCGGTGTTGAGCAGGAACTGAGCCTCGGTGAATTCACGCTCGAACGTTTGCCGTTGGAACCGGGCGACGAGTCCCTGCATTCCCGAGTGGACAGCCGCGACACCGAGGCCGAGCGCCAGGATCAGCATCGCGGCGATCATCGCGATCGAGGTGGAGCTACAGAGGACCGGGTGCCGTCGCGAGAACTTGCCGAACCGC
>DAIDJI010000483.1 GCA_027451455.1 Planctomycetales bacterium
GTGACGTCGGTGTCAGCCGGGCCGCCGTCGGGCGGGTTGTACTTGAAACCGCCGTCGGCAGGCGGGTTGTGTGAGGGTGTGATCACGATTCCGTCGCCAAGGTGGTCGCGACGTCCTCGGTTATGGACGAGAATGGCGTGCGAAATGACAGGTGTCGGTGTGAAGCCGTCGTCGCGCTGGAGGACAACCTCGACACCCTCTGCGGCCAGGACCTCGAGCGCCGTCCGCTGCGCCGGGCCGGAAAGCGCGTGGGTGTCCTTGCCGAGGAAAAGCGGGCCGTCGATTCCTCGATCGCGCCGGTAGTCGCAGATCGCCTTGCTGATGGCGAGAATGTGGGCCTCGGTGAAGGTGCTGTCGGTCGGGGTCCCGCGATGGCCGCTGGTCCCGAAGGCGACGCGGAGGCGAGGGTCGGACGGGTCGGGGCGGTTCTCGTAGTAGGCACGTTCGAGTGCGGGGAGGTCGATAAGGACGTCGGCCGGTGCCGTTTGACCCGCCTGGGGGTGGATCGCCATGAAGATACTCCGTCCGTCGGTCTTCCCGTCCCGCCGCGATCTCGGGAGGTTCAGACGCGGGTGTGTCGATCGTCGTTCCAGAGTCGGATAACCGGCTCGTCGCGGTCGTGCTCATATCCGAGGACACTCAGTGAGGCGGTCCCCAGAACGTAGAATCGCCCCTCGTCCGCTGGCCGGCCCAGCCAACGCGCCGCCAGGACCCGGAAAAAGTGGCTGTGACCGAAGAGGAGCGTCCGGCCCTCGATGGGCCGGAGGTGCTTGATCACGCGGTCGGCTCTCGCCGCGATGTTCTCAACCGACTCGCCGCCGGAGCATCCGTCGCGGAACATGTCCCAGCCCGGACGCTCGCGGCGAATCTCGGCCGTGGTGAGCCCGTCGTAGTCGCCGTAATCCCACTCGACCAGGTCAGGGTCGACCTCGGCCCGATCGGCGAAGCCCGCGAGTTCACAGGTGCGCCTCGCGCGTTGGAGCGGACTGGTGAGCACCCTCGCGAAGTCGACGCCTCGCAGGCGTTCGCCGAGCCCGATCGCGTTGGCTTCCCCGCGATCGGTCAGGGGAATATTGCTCCGGCCCGTGTGCTGCCTCGAGATGGTCCAGGCCGTCTCACCGTGCCGGGCCAGGTAAATCTCGGGGAGGGTCTCGGACATGGGTCTGCACTCCGCGTCGTGTCCAGCCAGCCGGACTTCGTCCCGGTGCCGATCATACCCGCCGAGACGCAGCAAGTCACCTGTCCGCCGGGCGATCATTGCATGTGCGATCGTCGTAATGTATAGATTGGAGAGTCTGGGCTCGCTCGAGCGTTGCGAGAGTTCGGCGGCGGCGTTACCTCAGCCTCGTTCGCTGATGAAGGAACAGCCATGATCCAGTTCCGTGGCAGGCATCGAAAGCCTTGCGGCCAGGGCAAGATGCGGACCGTCCTGGTGATCGCCGTGGTCGGCATCGTGGCGGCCGGCGGAGTCTGGTATTACCGTTGGATGGAGCGGACGCGTGCCGTCGCCGTCGCCCGGCAGCAGGCCGCCGCTACGCAGGCCGGGGCGAAGGCAAAGGCCGGGGCGGCCAGGAAGGCCGACGAGCCCCGAGAAGTCTCGACAGCACCCGACCCAGCCGAGGTCCGGACGCCGATGGTGATCCTCTCGCCGGGGAAAGACGCCAGGTCGGCAGCGGTCGTGGCGCTCGGGCGTTCGGAGTCGCCTCGTTACGAGGCGGATTACCTTGGGACCCGCCAGGGGCTCCTGGACCGAGAGCTGGTTCACCAGGCGCTCCTGATGGCGGCTCGCGACGAGCTAGGCCTTTCCACCCGAGATGTCGTGCTCGACGACGCCGAGCCCGCACGTGGCGATGGACCGCCGATCGAGGTGGTCGTCCTGTTCCGCAACGGTGAGTGCCACGCACTGGTGCGCCGCGGTGCCGGTGAGAAGGCCGAGATCCTTGAGGCCGACGACCTTGGGACGATGCCCGACTCGGGCCCGTTCATCCTCCAGCTTGCCGGCCGGACTGAGGAGCTCGCTCGCACCAAATTCCCCGCCCTGCTGAAGCGGCTGGGGCTCAACGGACGCCCCAACCCGATTCGAGAAGATGCGACCGTCTCGCCCGATATCGACCGCCGGCTGGAGACCCTTGGACTGGTCGACCACTTTGCCGCGATCCGGTCGCTTCACGAAGCGATCCGGACCGATGGCGAGTCGCCCGCCCGGCTCTCGGCGCTGGCGAGAGCCTACGCCCAGCTTGGCCTGCTCACCGAGTATCAATGGAGCCCAGCGCACCGGGCTTTCAAGGCCAGGGCCCTGCTCTACGCTCATCGGCTCCGCGCCCGGCAGCCCGATTCTCCCTTTGCCGTCCGGACGCTTGCGTTCGTCCTGGCCATGATCGGCCGCCCTTACAATGCCCGGCTCGTCCTCGACCGGGCCGAAGGGCTCGACACCCAGGTGAAGACCGCCGGAAAGCCGCCGGTGCCGATGCCCTCCTGGCTCCCGGTGGTCGAAGCCTACCTGAAGGCCGATCGAGACGGCCTGACGATCAAGGACGGCCCACATACGAAACTGGCCGCCCTGCTCCGGATGCTGACACTGGAATACCCGAGGGGGACGCGCGTTTTCGTCCAGTCAGCGCGGTCGATCCTCTCGATCGACGCCGATTGCCAGCGTGCCTACGACGCCATCTGCGCCCAGGGACAGCTCGGTGACCTCCACGCCGCGACCCTCCTTGGCCCCGATGCTTTCACGAAGTTGTTCCCGGTCAAGATGAGGTCGATCGGCTCGCTGCCGGGCTCACTGAAGCCCGCCCTCGACCAGGACGACGAACTCGCGATCGTCGAGGCGCTCGACCAGGCGGGCCGCCCCGGCGTCGACCGGGGCGAGCTGCCCTGGGGTGTCCTGGCCCACCTCGCACGCGAGGCTCGATTTACCCACGCCTTCCGCCGCCTTCACTTCATGGCCTACAAGTGGAGCGTTCCGACGGCCGAGTATTTCCAGGACATCCGGCCGTTCGTCGAGCACCATCGATACTTCGGCTACCTGGAATTCCTCGGCCTGCCGCCGCAGCAGGGCATCCCGGCCCTGACCGCCCTGGGAAACCGGATGAACCTGGCCGATCTCGAGGTGATCGAGTTACCGATGCTCGAAGCCCTTCGCCAGATCCAGTTTCCCGCTTACAAGCAGACCTGGGACCTCGCCAACTACCACGCCACCTCCGTCGTGCGCGACGCCTGCGAGCGGATCGCCAACTCCAGGGACGCTCATCCCTTCTTCGCGAGTATGTTGATGCGACTGGACCCCTACTCGGCCTTCGCGATGGGAAAGCTGGTCGAGGGGGCCTGGGACCAGTCGAAGCAAAGCGTCTCCGAATGGCGGCAAAAGGTCGGCGACGCCCCGGCGCTGATCGGGGCCCTCGGCCGGAAATACGTCGAGCTGAAGCAGTACGACGAGGCCGAGAAGCTCCTGAGGCGATACATGGAGCTATCGCCCGACCGATGGGCCTACGTGAAGCTTGCCGAATGTTACAAGGCCCGCGGCGACGCCGACCGCTGGAAATCGACGCTCGACGAATACCTGGCGAAGACCGAGTCGGCCGGTCTCGAGCACGCCGAGGTTCAGGTCCAGATTGCCAACGACCTGATGGACCGCGGCCGATTCGCCGAGGCGAAGCCGTATGCCGAGACAGCCGCAGAGACGTGGGCAAACTGGGCGATGCAGTGCGCAGCACGATGCAATGAAGGACTCAAGGACTGGGAACGCGCCGAGCTCTGGACCCGTCGGACCACCGAACGCTATCCCGATACGAGCTGGCCGCTCTGGTATCTCTTCTGCAAGCGAACCGGACGTGGCGACCTCGCCGCGGCGACGGACTTCGCCCGGGAGTTCGTGGCGACCGCCGCCGATCGCCCCGAACTGGTTGCCCCGACCAGTGCGGGCCTGTTCCTCTGGTCGATCGGGTTGCCCAGGCAGGCCATGCCTTACCTGATCGCGGCGGACACAGCCGCACCAGCGCCGCTGGAGATGTTCTGTGTCGCCTTGATCGCCGACGAACTGGGCGATAAGGCCCTCCGAGATCGGTCGTTCCAGCAGTACATCAACAAATTTCAGGGCAGTGCGCCCTTATCGGTGGCCCTCGTGCAGCAGATCGTCGAATCGCTCGCCGACGGCGGAGGCCGTCCGCTCGACGAACCGGCCGTCGACAGGAAACTCGCCGAGATGCCGCCGGCTCCTCGCGGCAACGCCTCATTCCTGGTCGGTCGATTCCTGATGAAGCGACGTCCGGAGGCCGCTCGCAAATACCTGAAAGCCGCCGATACCGACGAAACCTCTCTCTGGCTCCGGGTTCTTGCCATCGATTCGCTTCGATCACTGGAGGCGAAGCCAACGCGATGAGGTAGGCACGCCTCATCGAGGGCCGCCGGCATTCGGGCCGCATCGCTCCTTCGACCGAAAGGAATGATGGTCCGGGGAGGGCGGCCCGAGGTCGGTCGACCAGACGTCCCGAATCTTGCGACGGCCTTCACGAAGGCCCACGCTCAGCCCGTCTCCGCACGCCCCGGGTCCGACTCGCCCGAGATCCCCCAGCCCCAGTTTCGGATCTCGGGCATGTCCTGGCCGTGTTCGGTGATGTATTGCCTGTGCTCGATCAGCTTGTCGCGGACGGCCTGCTTCACGTACGCCGCCGAGCTGCCGAGCTGCGGAAGGCGATCCACCACGTCGCTGACCAGGTGAAACCGATCGAGGTCGTTCATCACCGCCATGTCGAACGGCGTCGAGATCGTCCCTTCTTCCTTGTAGCCACGGA
>DAIDJI010000484.1 GCA_027451455.1 Planctomycetales bacterium
CTTCCGTCCGATCGCCCGGATCGGCCACTCGATCTACGTTTATCGCCTAAGCGAGCAGGACGCCGCCCTCGGCAATGCCGAGCTCGACAAACCGCCTCCAGGCCGCGAAGGCTTACGGTAGCTTCCGGCAGACATAGACCTGCGCCAGATCGTCCTCGGACGTCGGCCCGAAGAGGACGTCCGCCTCGAAGCCGGCCGCTCGGAGGCGATCGAGGAAGTCGGCGCCGAACTCGGTGAAGACCGGATAGCCCCAGTCGCCGCCGGGGTGGGAGATCCGGGGCGCCCGGTCCTCGACCGTCCCATCGGGGCGAAGGACAGCGCGCGGATAGGTCTGCTCGACGCCCGGCAGAACAGGGATCGTGAAGATGTGTCGCCCACCCGGGACAAGCACCCGCCGGATCTCGCCGAGCGCCGCGTCGAGGTCCGGGACGTGCTCCAGCGTCTCGGAGGTCAGCACCAGGTCGAACGATTCGTCGGGGAAGGTCAGACGCGTGAGATCCTCCGAGCGAACGCCCTCGACGACCGCTCCAGGCGAGGCTTCCGGCCGATAATCCGAGTCCGTGAAACTCGGCAATCGGGCGAGGAAGTCATGCAAGCCGTCGATCCGGTTGACCTCGGCGACCCGGAGCGAGCGGGCTTCAGGCGACACGACCCATTGAGCAATCGACGACGCCGGGGCAGGGGGGATGCCGACAGGGTAGAGGTTCAACACGACCCGCGCCAGGCGTCGGCAGCGAAGTTTGGCACCGCAACCGGCGCAATCGCCCGACTCCTTCCTGACCAGGGCCTCGGTGAGCCTGGGCGAGAGGCCCCAGAGTTCAGCGAGACGCGGTGGAATCACCCGGGGGCGATCGATCATCGGCCGGGTCCGCCCGCAGACCGGGCACCGCTCGATCTTTCCCCGAACGACCGAGCCAAGGTACTCGCGGGCGGCCCATCCGAAATGATGGGCGGCGTTCCAGCCGGGGAGGAGAAGCCGCTTCAGCCAACCGGGGATCGGCTGGGGCATGGTCAGGCCACCGCGAATTCGGGGATCAGCTTGCGCATCTCTGGCGACTTGAACGCCAGCACGATCCGGCTCTTCGGGACACCCGCCTCGATCAACTCGCTGGCGACGCCGTGTTCCAGCCCGTCGCGCTGAATCCAGAGCTTGCCGTCGATAATGTCGATGTGGACCAAACTCCCGTGGACCCGTCGCCCGTTGTCCCAGCCGACGTTCATCAGAACGTAGCGGTCACGGACGCGGTCGAAGATGGCCTCGCTGTGGAAGTCGCCGTAGGCGTAAGGGATCTTCGTATATTCCAGCAGGATCGATTCGATGATCGTTTGGATCTCTTCTAGGGAATCCATCGAGTGATCTCCTCGGCTTGCGGGTCGTAGCCCAGTACGCCCAGGACAGAGATCGAAACGGACGCTCACCGGCTCAAGATCATACCACCCCGGCTCAACGGGCAGTAGCGCCTTCGCGCCTTCCGCCCGCCGGAGGCTCCGCTTGACCGGTTCCCGTCCCAAAGCTTAACATTCACCGGGATTTGAGCAGACGCGAGGAGTCTCACGAGCGTTCCGCCCCGCGCGGACGTCCAGGGGTTGTACGGATGAAGAAGCAGTCGTCGCGTGCCCGGGCCCAATCGACAACGCCGGTACGCCACCAGCTCGAGCACGAAGTCCCGACGGTGATCCATAACCCCGAACAGGACATGAACGCCCTCGGCCGGTGGGTCCACCACGCGATGCTCGAGCCCGGCCGATACCTTGGTTGGCCGCTCACCGTCCTTGGTGTTCTGGCCATCGTCGCGATGGCACTGACCTTCGGCTCCAGCCGGACTCCGCCCGAAGCCGCACTCTGGAAGAAGATCGAGTCGGCCACCACCCCCGCGGAACGCGTCGAGATCGCCAAGAAGGACCCCAAGTCGCCGCCCGCTACCTGGACCCTCCTTCAGGCCGCCACCACCTTCTATAACCAGGCCCTCACCGAGATGCCTGCCCAGAAGGACGAGGCGGCCACCGCCCTCAATAAGGCCCTCGACCTCTTCGACCAGGTCGCCAGGGACGCACCGCACGACTCCCCGCAGGCCCGCCTCGCCGCTATCGGCAAGGCACGCACCCTCGAAATGCGAAACGACCTCTCTCGCGCCATCGAGCAATACCAGCTCGTCGCCAAGGAATGGCCCGGCACCCCCGAGGCCGACGAGGCCCGTCACTTTGCCGAGGCTCTCCGGGATCCGCAGGCGACCCAATTTTACAAGGATCTCTACGCCTACAAGCCGAAGGAGGTCACCCTCCCGCCCGAGGGAAGCGTGAACCTGCCGGCCACCGGCCCAATCACTCCACCGACGGCTCCAGGCGACGCCCAGGCCCCGGCCCTTTCGCCCGGGATCGAGGCGATCCCCGGGATGCCTCGGATCCTCGACCGCCAGGCGCCTGCGCCCAGGGCTGAGGAGAAGAAGGACCTTCCCACCGACGTCTTCGCTCCTCCGAAGGCGGGTGAGGCGAAGCCGAAGAAGTGAGGGGACGCACCGGCCCCTCGATCGAACCTCACCGCCTCGAGCGCGACAACGAACGATGTGGCCTCCACCCCTCTCGGAAACGCCCCAGGAATTCGAGGTCAAGCCGCGCACCGACGGTAAGCGGATCGACGCCTACCTCGCCAGTCGATTCACGGATTACTCTCGCGCCGTGATCCAGCGGGTCATCGACGCCGAGGCCGTCCTGGTCAACGGCCGGCCCGTAAAATCGTCGTATCGGGTCCGCTCGGGCGACCGGATCAACATCCGGCTCCCCGAGCTTCCCGACATGACGCCGAAGCCCGAGGACATCCCCATCGAGGTCATCCATGATGACCCCTCGCTCACCGTGGTGAACAAGCCGCCGGGAATGGTCACGCACCCGGCCAAGGGGAACTGGAGCGGCACCCTCGTCAACGCGATCCAGTTCCACTTCGACACACTCTCCACCCTCGCCGGAGAGAACCGTCCCGGGATCGTCCACCGCCTCGACCGCGACACCACCGGACTTCTGGTCGTCGTCAAGGACGAGCTGGCGCATCGCCGCCTGGCACTGCAATTTGAGCTCCGACAGGTCCACAAGGAATACCTGGCGATCGTTTACGGGACACCCCAGCGCGACAGCGACGAGATCGACCGTCCGATCGGCTTCCACCCAACCGTCCGCGAGAAGATGGCGATTCGGTCGCCCGAGGACGGCGGCAAGCCCGCCTCGACCTTCTACGAGGTGATCGAGCGGTTCCGCGACTTCGCCCTCGTCCGATGCCGGCCCAGGACCGGCCGGACCCATCAAATCCGAATCCACCTGACGCACATCGGCCACCCGATCGTCGCCGACAGGATGTACTCGGGCCGAGACCGGCTGACTCTTGCCGAGATCGTCCGCCCCGAGGCCCTGCGGCACCTTGCCGACGAGGAGGCCGCGACGGTCCTCATCGACCGTCAGGCCCTTCACGCCCACAAGCTCCGCTTCCGGCACCCGATCACCGAGGCGCTCGTCGATCTGACCGCCCCCATCCCCGCCGACATGGAGCGGACCCTGGCCGCCCTCCGGGTCCATCGCGCCCGATGACTCCAGCCGCGGGCCGCGAGGCGATCTCGGACAAGAGCCGCTTGATTCTCCGTCTCGGCGATCTAGAATGATCAAATTCCGCGCCTCGTCGTGCGCGTTGGGCAGACGACGGGGGATCGCGGTCCGGCCGACTCCATCGAACCTAAGGAGGCCCCTCGATTGAACATCCGCCCCGCGCGCGTGGGTGACGTCCCTGCCATTTACGAGCTGATCCGGACCTTCGCCGAGCGAAGGCTCATGATCCGTCGGTCGATGGGAGAGTTGTACGAGTCGATCCGCGAGTTCCTCGTCGCCATTGACGACGACGGCCGCGTGGTCGGTTGCGTCGCCTTGCACGTGTTCTGGGAGGACCTGGCCGAGCTGAGGTGCCTGGCGGTCGATGAATCGCTCCAGGGTCGAGGCGTCGGGCGATGGCTCGTCGACGCCTGCTGGGAATCGGCCCAGGAGCTTCAAATCGGGACCGTCTTCACCCTCACGCACGCGGCTGGGTTCTTCGAGAGGTGCGGTTATCGGCAGGTGGAGAAATCGGAGCTGCCGCACAAGATCTGGAACGAGTGCGTCCGCTGTCCGCTCTTCCCCAACTGCCAGGAGATCGCCCTGGTCCGGACGCTGGATCCCGAGCGGTTCTCCGTCAACGGGACGACCGAGTCGGTGGTCGTCGGGGCCTGAGCCTCCCATCCGAGCCCGGAGGAGGCCCGATGCGGCTCCAACCGTGTCTGATCGGTGCGGCCGTCGGGCTCGCGACCGCTGCCTTGATGCTCGTCACCGAGCCGATGCTGGCCATCGTCTGGGATGAGGGATACACCCTCGGCCGCGAGGCGAGGCTCCGCGACTGGTTTCGCGCCCTCGCCGATCCTCCCGGCTTCGCCGCCCGATGGCGACCCCCAACCGCCGAACTCGTCCAGCAGGACGGGACGCCGCCGCCCCGTCCCGATCGGATCGACTCACGACGCAAGCTGCTCTCCGATCCCAACGTCCTCGCCTGGTTCTGGCCGTTCGCTCGCGAGGAGCCGCACGGCCATCCTCCGTTCTATGCGTTGCTGGGATTGGTCGGCGACGTTCTGACGCCCGGTCGAGCCGATCTGGAACGCGCACGGCTCGGGCCGATTCTCCTCTTCAGCCTGACCGCCGGTCTGTGCTTCGCCTTCGTGGCGGACCGGTGGGGCCGGTGGCCCGCATCGCTCGCCGCCGGAGCCTGGGTCCTCCAGCCG
>DAIDJI010000485.1 GCA_027451455.1 Planctomycetales bacterium
GCTTCGGCAGATAGATCTTCCGGATCAGCCCCTCGTTCAGGATGATCGACATCGCCGCGTCGCTCAGACTGGCGTTCAGAAACATCCAGGGCACCGACCCAGCAAAAAGAAAGACCGGGTAGTGCTCGACGTTCGCCCGAAACAGGTGGGAGAAGACAAAGCCCTGCGTTGCCAGCATGAGAAGCGGGTTGAGCAGCGTCCAGACGAAACCAAGGATCGAGCGCTGATATCGGACCTTCAACTCCTGGATGACCATGTTCTGCACGACCGGCCAGAATCGAGTCAACTCTCGGCGATCGTCGTGGAGCCGGCGCCGCCAGACGTTCGGTCCGCGCGGCGCCGGTGGCGGCGGAAAGAACTCCGCGTGCGGAACCTTGACACTGGCGGCTTGTCGAACATCCATGTCAGAAGGAATCCCATCCCGCCATCGGTCCGGGCCGGGCTGCACCCCGACCCCACCGCGACGGCGGGAATCTTACGGAGAAGCCCCGAAGGGCGGAAGGTCAATCGCTGTCCGCTTGCCCGCGGCCGATCGTCCGAACACCGATCCGTGCCGCCAGCCGGACCTTCTGGTCCCCCGGCAGCTTCTTGATATAGTTCGAGCGCAAGGCGTTGAGCCATCGAATCTCGCGTCCCTCGTAGCTAACGATCACCTGCGTGAGCACCGGTCCCGGAGTCGCGACAGCGCGCTGCAATCCCGGAACGACGTCCGCATTGCTGGCGATCTGGTTGAACGTGAGCCCAACTCCCTGCGCGAACGCCGCGTAATCGATCCGAGCGATATCGGTCGCGGTGGTACGTCGATAGACGGGTTCCTGAAGCATCTGCATGTAGTGGTACGTCCCGTCGTCGAGGACGAAGAATTTCACCGAAAGCCCCGCGCGAGCCGCCGTCGACATCTCGATCGCCGACATCAAAAAGCACCCGTCGCCGGTCACGCAGGCGACCATCCGCTCAGGTCTGACCATTTGCGCTCCGATCGCGGCGGGGATTGCCCAGCCCATGCTCTGGTTGTCGGCCGGCGTGAAGTATCGCCGGGGCCCCTGAGCGTCGATCGCCTCGGAGGCCCAGTGCGTCGATGCGGTGACATCCACGAAGACAAGCTCCTCCGGCCCAATGACGTCGCGCAACTGCGCGAGCAGGAACATCGGATCGACGCAGGGCTCGACGCGGACCGTCAGCGCCTCGCAGCGATCGATCTGCCGCCATTTGCGGATATCCTGCCAGAGTCGAGGGCAGGGGGGGCGTCGGATCGCCTCGCCATCGGCGACGAGACGGTCGAGAAAAAACCGAGCATCGGCCTGGACGCAAACGTGCGCCGGGACGTTCCGCCCGAGGTTCCGGGGATTGATATCGACGTGGATCAGCGTACCAGCCTTCGGAATCGCGTAGTTCGCCGTGGAGACCTCGCTGTATCGGACACCGACCGCGAGCACCAGATCGACGTCCCGGAACGCCGACTCGGCCGCCCGGGTCCCCTGCTTGCCATATCCCCACCCTACGGCGAGCGGGTGGGCGTCGGGGATACATCCCTTGCCACTCACCGATGTCGCGACGGGCGCTTGCAACAGCTCGGCGACGGCCGCGAGCGCAGGACCAGCCTCGACGCACCCCAGGCCGGCGTAGATGCCGACCTTCCTTCGGCGATCGGCCAGGTGGGCGAGTGTCCGGCCGTAGGCGGCCTCATCGAACGGCGGGGGGAACGGCGGAAGTGCCGGCTGGTCGAAATCCCAGACCTGCTGATAGAGCGGGAACGGGATCACGACGGCGGTCGGTCCCGGCTCGCCCGCCGAGGCAACCCGGAACGCCTGGAAGATCGCGCCTGGGATCTCGGACTGGTGCCGAACCTGGTACACTGCCTTCACCACCGGCTGGATGATCGCCGTGTTGGCGAGCCCGTGGACCTGCCCAATCGGCGCGTTCGGCGAGCGGTCGATGTCGGTAATGATCCCAACGATCGGGACGCTGTCATAAAGCGCCTCGCCAAGGCCGGTCAGTGCGTTGGTGAGACCCGGACCTGGGACGACTGCAAACGCCCCAACGGCACCGGTCGCCCGCGAGGAGGCATCCGCCATAATGCTCGCCGAGAACTCGTTGGCGACGAGTAAATAGGGAACGCCTCGGGCCTTCAATGCGTCCCAGAGCTCGTTGTTCTGGGCGCCCGGGACACCGAAGAGGCAGGGAACGCCTTCGCAGGCAAGCGAGGCGGCGGCTGCCTGGGCGCCGGTCATCTTGCCGCGGACCCCCTTACGACGGACGAACCGCCTCAACTCGACGTGATTCGCGCGGGCCTCACCGGTCACGGCGACGCTAGCCGCCGCGCCGGCCGCTCCGACGACCCCGAGCATCTCCCGACGATTCAACGGCCATCTCACGGGGCGATCCCTCCCCATTCGTACCCGGCGCATACTCCGGCTCCGACGTTTCCTGTCGCTGCCGATTGGGTATCGGCCCCCCGAGCCGCCTGGCTTTGCCTTCGTGATAGCCCCGTCGTCGCCTCGTTGAGCATCATCCGGGCAGCCGGCATAATCGGAGAGCCCCGCCGCTTCGAGAAGAGTCCTCGAACCGCCGATAATCCTGGCATGATCGGCGGTGGCGCAATGGATAATCTCCACGACGACCTGGGCTCTCGTCTGGCTTACCGAATCGCTTATGGCGAGGCGGCCCGGCTACTCGAGATCGCGCGATTCGACCACGGATGGGGCCGCGACTTCGCCGCCGGAGTCGGCGACGAGTCCGACGCCATCGCCCGTGAGGTCCGTCGTCGCGTCGGCCCCTCGATCGGCGAGGAGTTGATCCGCCTCGCCGTCGAGGACGCCGTCTCCGAACGCAAACCCCGATGGTGATCCTGGCTCAAATCGTCTCCGCGATCCCTCGGAGTACCTCCGGTCGATACCCGGAGAAATCCCGACGCAGCGCCCGGATGCACTCCAGGACGATCGGCCCCTCGTATCCGATCGCGTCGAGCGACTCGGCCCAGGTCGCCCAATCGATTGTCCCGAGTCCGGGAGGCTCGTGCGAGTCGTGCCGGCCGTCGTTGTCGTGAACGTGTGTTGTCGCCAGCAGGCCGGCGGCTGCCCTCGTCTCGGCGGCGACACCGAACGTCAGGTTCGCGTGGCCGGTGTCGAGCGCCAGTGCGAGGCGAGGATGCTCCAGTTCGCGGAGGAGCCCGGCCAGATCGGCCATCCGGCTTCCCGGGTGGACACCAGGCGGCATGTTCTCCACACAGATCCGCACGCTTGCCCCTCTCGACGCGTGATCGCCCAACTCGACCAGTCCGCGCGCCATTGCCTCGCGACGCGACTCCACATCGGAAGCGTCCGAGAGTCCGCCCGGATGCACCACCAAAGACGTCCCGCCCGCCTCGGCGAGCCAGTCCACGCATCGTCTGAGGTCGTCCACCGATGCCCGATGCGTTGCCGCGTTGGTTGAGCCAAGGTCCACGCGAGTGGCCCGGATCGTCCGGCCGCCCCAGCATCCGTGGACGCTCTGAATCCTCATCCCATAATCGAGGGCCGCTCGATGGACTGCCCCTGGATCGGGATACCGTCCCCAATCCGGCAGTATTTCCAGTACTGTCGCTCCAATCCGACTGGCGAGCGCCAGTTCCGATGCGAGGTCGAGATTGGGGTAGCCGTAGGTGATCATGGTTCCAAGCGGTCGTCCCGACACATCGCCTCCAGGTGGATGCCGTCGTCCTCCATCCGGGTCCGCGAATCCTCTTGTAGAACCGGCCCGGGGAAGTCATCATAGCAACGCGGCCTGGGGACGCCATCGCCCGCCGGAACGGCGAACACGCCGAATGCGGGGCCGAGCCCGCTCGGCCCGTGATCGCGGGACCCGTCGCCGTCGCGGCGGCAACGCCCGCCGACCCGACCTGCCGCGCCCCAGCCGTGCCGCCATCGAGAAAGGACCCGGCGCATGCCTCCAGCGCCCCTCGTCGACCCTGCCGCCATCGATACCACGCGCATCCTGGCCGACCAGGAAGCCATCCGGCTTTCGAACCCCCAGCGGTTCGAGATGGAGCAGCTCACCGCGATCGTCCACCTCGACCTCGAAAACAAGGTCATCATCGGCTTCAAGGACGTTTCAACGGAGGAGTTCTGGGTCCGCGGCCACATGCCCGATTACCCTCTGATGCCCGGCGTCCTGATGTGCGAGGCCGCCGCTCAGCTTTCCAGCTACTACGTCAGCCAGGTCCGCCTCAGTGCCGGTGGCTTCATGGCCTTCGGTGGGATGGAGGACGTTCGGTTCCGCGGCCAGGTCAAGCCCGGAGATCGGCTCGTCCTCGTAGGCAAGGCGACGCGATTGCACCGCCGCCAAACCACGTTCGACTGCCAGGGCTTCGTCGGCAGCAACATGGTCTTCCACGGTCGAATGATCGGCGTTCCGATCATGGCTGGTGACGACTCCCCCGCTCAGACCTGAACCTCCCTCTCGATCCGTCCCACAATGTCCCGCCCAAGACCCGACCTCGATATCTCTCGACACCTGATCGAGCCCGTATGGTCGCCGACTCATCCCATCGACGACTCGGCGCCGCTGATCGATTGGCCCTCATTCTTCGGCAACCCGCGCCCGGTCGAGCTCGAGGTTGGCTCGGGCAAGGGTCTATTCCTCGCAAACTCCGCGCGCGCTCATCCCGACCGCAATTACCTCGGCGTCGAGATCACGAAGAAGTACGCCCGGCTCGCCGCCGAACGCCTGGTCAAGCAGCAGATCGAGAACGCCCAAATTCGATGCCAATGCCGGACCCAATTGCAACGGCAAATCTAGCATT
>DAIDJI010000486.1 GCA_027451455.1 Planctomycetales bacterium
CAGCGGTCGCGACTCGCCGGGCGCCAGGCCCTTCAGCGTGATCGGCCCAATCGCGATCCGGTTGAGCGACATCACCTTGTGCCCGAGCTTCGCGAGCATCCGCCGGATCTCACGCTTCTTCCCCTCGGCGAGGACCAGCTCCAGCATCGTCGCCTGACCGCGGCGTCCGGCGATCCGAACCCGCTTCGCGCGGACCTTGCCGTCGGAGAGCCAGACGCCCTCAGTGAGCTTCGAGAGGGTCTCAGGCTCGGGCGACCCGGCGACAAGCGCCTGGTAAAGCTTCTCGACCCCGTATTTCGGATGGGCGAGGCGGTTGGCCAGGTCGCCGTCGTTGGTCAGAAGCATCAGCCCGGTACTATCCTCGTCGAGCCGGCCGACGGTGTAGACCCGCTGCGGGATCTCGGCGACCAGATCCACCACGCGCGGCCGGCCGGAGGGATCCGAATTGGTCGAGACGTACCCTTCGGGCTTGTTCACGGCGAGATACACGAGCGATTCCAGCCGGATCGCCTCACCGTCGACAGCGACCCGCGCACCCGGCTCGACCCGCGTGCCCAGCTCGTTGACAACCTGGCCGTTGATGGTGACGCGGCCCTGGACGATCAGCTCCTCGCAGCCTCGACGCGAGCCGAAGCCGGCCTGGGCGAGCACCTTCTGGAGCCGGTCGGGCTTGCTCCCCTTGGCCCGGACACGCGAACTCGGCTCGGCGGCGGACCGATCGTGTCGCTTCGGGCCGCCACTCGCGGGCCGATCGTGATGCTTCGGGCCGGCGGTGGCGGGCCGATCGTGACGCTTCGGGCCATGGCCGTGCTTCTTCGGGCCCTGCGGGCCGCCACTGTGCTTCGGGCGCGGCCCGGACCCGCCCGGCCGGGCGCCGGACAGCGTGCGCTGGCCGGACTTCGGCCGGCCCGAGGAATGCCCCTTCGGGCCGTGGGGGCGGTGCTTCGCCATGACACTCTTCCTTCGTTGCAAGCGGGATGCGGGGCGGATTCGTGCGGTCGGGTCGGGATCGATCCCCCAGCGCTGCAGGAGGCGCAATGGCGCCGCACGAACTCCTGTAGGAGCCGGCTCCAGCCGGCGATCTTGGTGCCACCGTCAGCCGCCCGGGTGAAGATCCATTGTAGAATCCCCGCACCGTATGGACTAGCCCGCGAATCGCTCGGTCGTGCGGATGAAGGTTGTCACGCAGACACGCGTATCCCCGCAGCGTCGCAAAGCGGACAAGAATACCGGGGTCTCACAAAGCGCAATCGAGAGACATCGGGAAGACAGGGACGAAACAGGGGAATCCGGGTACCGGATAGGATTTTCTGTCGGACCCATGATCGCTCGAACTTCTCGACGTCTCTGCGAACCTTTGCGACTCTGTGTGAAACTCCGAATTCTCCGCGTAAAGCACCGGGCGTCACTCCTCCGGGATCGGCCGCGACCACGCCCCGATGACGCCGATCGGGCCAAGGAACAGCCCGAGCAAGAGCCCGGTCCGCCATCGTCGCCCGCGATACTGCGCGCCCAGCATCCCGAGGAACCCGCAGAAATACGCCCCCAATACGATCGGCGAGACCGGCGTGCAGCTCAGGTCGTACTTCGCCACGGCGAGCAAAACCGCAACCGCGGCCACGACCGTCATGATGTGCCAGATCCGCAGGCCGCTCATCTTCGCCGCCCTCCCGGCTCAGGTCTCGTCGGAGGCCACCGGGTCGTCGTGGACGAACTCGAAGCCGAACCGCCCCTTGATGCAAAGGTTCCCGTGCGTCACCTCGACGTCCATCGGCGACGTCACCTTCACAATCCGGTTATCCTGAACGTGGAGCGTCAGCGTGCAGCCGACGCCGCAATACGAGCAGATCGTGTCGGTCTTCGATTGCCGGGACTCGTCCCAGGTGCCCGATTCTCGCATTTCGAACTCACTGCGGAACATCAGAGCGCCGGTCGGACAGACGCCGATGCAGTTCCCGCAATACACGCAGGCCGAGTCGGGCAGGGGAACGTCGGCCTCGGTCGAGATCCGGGCGTCGAAGCCACGCCCGGCCACCGCGATCGCAAAGGTGTTCTGCGCGTCGGTCCCGCACGCCTCGACACACTTGTAACACAGGATGCACTTACCGTAATCGCGCACATACAGGTCGTTGTCGATCTTGACCGGCTGCTCGACCGTCTCGATCGCAGCGCCGTGGCGCTCGGGACGGGCGCCGTATCGCCTCGCGTATTCCAGCGCCTGGGGCGCCGTGGAAAGATCCACCGACGAGGCGAGGAACTCCATCACCATCCGCCTCGCCAGCGCCACGCGAGGCGAATCGGTCCGGATCTCCATCCCCGGCTCGACCCGCCGAGAACAGGCCGGGACCAGCACCCGAGCGCCCGTCACCTCGACCACGCAGATCCGGCAGACATTCACCGGCGTGAGGTTTTCGAGGTAGCAGAGCGTCGGCACCTCGACGCCGATCGACCGGCATGCCTCCAGAATCGTCGACGACGCCGGGACCTCGACCGCCCGGCCGTCGATCGTGATCGCGACCACGCCCGTCGAAGGACGAGGCGGTCCGGCAGGTAGCTGGCTCGGGCGCGGCGGCGGTTGGAACCAGAGGGAATCGTCGCTCATGATCGGGGCTCCGGGCCGGGGAAGGGTTCGAGCGCCGTCAGGGCCGACTCGACCGCGGACGAGGCCGTCTGCCCCAGCCCGCAGATCGAGGCGTCGCGCATCACCTGACCGATCTCGCGCAGGAGGGCCAGCTCGGTCGCCAGGTCGCCGATCAGACGCCCCGATCGAAGCCGGTGGAGCAGTTCCGCCTGGCGGACCGTCCCAACCCGGCAGGGAACACACTGGCCGCACGACTCGTCGCGGAAGAATGCCGCGATCCGAAGCAGGATATCGCCGAGGTCGGTCGTATCATCGAAGGCCATCACCACACCCGAGCCGAGCGTCGCCGAGGCGGCTCGTGTTCCCTCGAAAGTGAGCGGCATCGCCATTTGATCGGGTCCGACGAACACGCCCGCTGCGCCGCCGAGCAGGATGGCACGTAACCCGCGACCACCCGCGACGCCGCCCGCCATCGCCATCAGCTCGCCGAGCGTGGCCCCAAAGTCGACCTCATAAACACCCGGCCGCTCGACATGCCCCGAGACGCAAAATAGCTTGGGGCCCGTCGAGGCCGGCGTCCCGATCCTGGCATAAGCCTCGCCGCCCATCTGGAGGATCAGCGGGATGTTGACCAGCGTTTCCACGTTGTTGACCAGGGTCGGCTTGCCGAAGACTCCGGCCTCCGACGGAAACGGCGGCTTGTTGCGAGGC
The DNA here is from genome assembly GCA_027451455.1 of Planctomycetales bacterium. GTDB lineage: Bacteria > Planctomycetota > Planctomycetia > Isosphaerales > Isosphaeraceae > JAKAUH01. The sequence goes on from DAIDJI010000486.1 coordinate 3,293, forward strand.
TCGCCGCGTTTCCCCTCGATCGAGTTAAAAAGCGCCGTCTCCTCGCCGCAGATGTAGGCACCGGCGCCCCGTCGGATCTCCATCTCGAACGAGAGGCCCGAGCCCTGGATATCAGGCCCGAGCCAGCCCCCGGCCCGCGCCGATTCGATCGCGTCGGCCATCCGACGGAGGGCCAGCGGATACTCGCCGCGGATGTAGAGAAATCCCCGCTCGCTCCCGGTCGCAAGGCCGGCGATCGTCATTCCCTCGATCACGGCGAACGGGTCGCCCTCCATCAGAACGCGGTCCTTGAAGGTGCCGGGCTCCGATTCGTCGGCGTTGCAAATGACATAATGAGGCCGCGCCCCCGCCCGCGCGACGGCCTCCCACTTCCGCCCGGTGGGGAAGGCGGCTCCGCCGCGTCCCATCAACTTCGACGCCGAGATCTCGCCGATCACGGCCGCGGAACCGATCTCCATCGCGTGCCGGAGCCCGGCATATCCGCCCGATTCGAGGTACGCGGAGAGACTCGAAGGATCGACCCGCCCGATCCGATGGAGCAAACGTCCGCCCTGGCGCGGCACCGATCGCCGGAGGGCTGCGAGGTCCTCCTCGGGTTCCGTCGCGATCGACTCGGCCGAGGCCGGCGCAACGGCAAACGCCCGGGGCGACTCGCCGGACCGGATCACCACCGCCGCCGGTGCCCGTTCGCAAAGACCGAGGCAGGGGCTGCGCTTCCAGCCGCCCTCACCCTCGGGCCCAAGCCGGCGGGCCAGTTCGTCACAAAGCCCCTCAGCACCCCGAACCCGGCACGCGATGTCGTCGCAGACGTGGATCATCTCGGCCGGCATCGGCACAAGCGAGAGCAAATGGTAGAACGTGACGACTCCGTGCGCCTCGGCCGGCGGGACCGAGAGACGCCGGCAGATGTCATCGAGCGCCCCCGGCGGGACCCATCCGAACCGGTCCTGCGCGGCGTGCAGCGCCGGCAGTAGCAGGTCACGTCGAGGAGACTCGCCCCTCAGACCGGCCGCAACGGCGGCCCGCTCCTCATCGCTGGCATCAGGCCCCTGAAAGCGAAGGTCCATCGTTTGCTCGATTCACCACTGAGGAGACAAACACAAAAATTCACACATTAAATTCTACATATAATTATAAGTTTTTTATATTTACCTTTAATTCGATATAATTTAATCGATTCACCACAGAGGACACAGAGAGCACAGAGATCAGAACAGAGATAGATAGAAATTCCGCGAACGCCCCAAGCGTCTTCTCTGTCTTATCCCCTCTGTGCTCTCTGTGTCCTCTGTGGTGAATCATCCCCGATAAGCCGACAGCGTTTGCTCGATCCACCAGGAACACAAAAAGACAACCATGGAAATTCCGTGAACACCTCAACCGTCTTCTCTGTATTATCCCCTCTGTGCTCTCTGTGTCCTCTGTGGTGAATCATCCCCGATAAGCCGATGGCATTTGCTCGGTCCACCAGTAACACAAAAGA
>DAIDJI010000487.1 GCA_027451455.1 Planctomycetales bacterium
GCTACACAAGCAGGCGTGGGAATCATTCTACGAGGTCGCAAAGCGTGCAATTGAGCATTACGAGATTCACGTCGAGCCCATCGAAGTCATCGGTGTCAGGCCCGACCGGCTCCGCGGGATGACGCTGGCCGAGATCGAGCGATTCCCCGTTCTGCATGGGAACCGCACCGTTCTTCTTGCCGAGGTCTTCCGGATCTCGGGCGATCCCTCGGACGAGCGAATCGACTTCGAGGGCGATCTCAGAAGCGTTCATCGAATCGGCGAAGCGATGTCGGCGGGGCGGATCGTCGTCGATGGCTGCGCGGGGTGCCACCTGGCGGCGCAAATGAGCGGGGGGACGATCGAGGTCTCGGGCGATGCCGGCGACTGGGCGGGCGCCGAGATGAAGGGCGGACTTATCCAGATCAGCGGCTCGGTCGGAGATCGCGCCGGAGCCGCATACCCCGGTTCGAGGCGCGGGATGACGGACGGGACGCTCCTGATCGGAGGGTCCGCCGGCGCCGAGATCGGCGGGTCCATGAGACGAGGGACGATCGCGATCGGCGGAGCCAGCGGCGACCGTCCCGGGCTCGGGATGATTGCCGGGACGATCCTCGTTTTCGGGTCCTGCGGGAGATACCCGGGCGCCGAGATGAGGCGTGGGACGATCGGGCTGTTCGGCGGCGGGATGGGCCGGTTGCTTCCGACCTTCCGGCGAACCGGTCGATTTCGACCGCAATTCTTTGCCCTGATCGAACGGGAACTACGACGCGCTGGCTTCGCGGACGTTGACTGGCCGACAGGCGAGCTGGATCTCTATCATGGGGACCTGCTTTCGCTGGGCAAGGGCGAGGTCTGGACGCGGAACGGTGGTGATCTGGCATGACGGCAGCACTCCTGAAGATCGCCGGTGGGACCGTGTACGACCCGGCCAATGGGATCGACGGAGTGGTGCGCGACCTCTGGATTTCCGGGGGGAAGATTGTTGAAGCCCCGAGCGATTCCGAGACCAGACCCGCGCGGACCGTTGATGCGAAGGGCCTGATCGTGATGCCCGGCGGTGTGGACATGCACTGCCACATCGTCGGCTCGAAGGTCAACGCCGCGCGGATGATGTGCCCCGAGCACGGGGAGGTCGTGCCGACCACGACCAGCACCGGGCTCCGATATGCCGGTCTCGGCTACACGACCGCCTTCGACGCCGCGATCGCCCCGCTGGCGGCCCGGCATGCCCACGAGGAACTGGTCGACACGCCCTGTATCGACCGCGGCTTCTTCGCCCTGATGGGGAATAACCACTACATCATGAGGGCGATCCGGCAGAATGAGCCGGAGCGGCTGAAGGCGTTCGTCGGCTGGTTGCTCGATGCTTCAAAGGGATTCGGGGCCAAGCTGGTGAATCCTGGCGGGGTCGAGAACTGGAAGAATCGGCCGGAGGGGAACGCCCGTGACCTCGACGCGCGGGTCGATCATTTTGAGGTCACGCCCGGGCAGATTCTCGCCTCGGTGGCGCGTGCGGTCGACGAGTTGCGGCTCCCGCATCCGGTTCACGTGCATACGCTGAACCTCGGCCTACCGGGGAACTGGACGACGACGCTTCAAACCATGAAGCGGCTCGAAGGCCATCGGGCCCACCTGGCGCACATTCAGTTCCATAGCTACGACGGGGGCGACGGCGACGAATCCACATTCGGCTCGAAGGTCGGGCCGCTGGTCGAGTACCTGAACGATCATCCGAACCTGACGGCCGATGTCGGGCAGATTGTCTTCGGGCCGGCGATCGGGATGACGGCGGATGGACCGGTCGGTCACTTTCTCGGCCGGCTCTACGGATCGAAGTGGTACAGCAACGACATCGAACAGGAGACCGGTTGCGGCGTCGCGCCGATCGAGTACCGGAATACGACCGCTGTCCACGCCTGGCAATGGACGATCGGCCTGGAATGGTTCCTGCGTACGCGCGACCCCTGGCAGATCGCGATGAGCACCGATCATCCGAACGGCGGATCGTTCCTCGCGTATCCGCGGATCATCAAGCTTCTGATGGATGCGACGTTCCGGAAGGACACCCTCGCGACGTTGCCTGCCGAGGTCCGAGAGCAGTCCGTCCTGCGCGATCTGGATCGGCAATATAGTCTCTCCGAGATCGCGATCATTACCAGGGCTGGCCCGGCCCGGATGCTTGGACTGACGAACAAGGGACACCTCGGCCTCGGCGCGGATGCCGACGTGACGATCTACACGCCCGATCCCGATCCTGAAGTGATGTTCGCTCTGCCCCGATACGTGATCCATCGAGGGCGCGTTGTCGTCGAGCAGGGCGAGATTCGAGAGACGACGCGCGGAAGGACGCTTCACGTCGAGCCCGATTACGACCGAGACGTCGAGCCCGATATCCAAAAGTGGTTTGAGGGCTCGTACTCAATCCAGTGGCGGAACTATCCTGTGGAGGCCGATACGATCGGAGAATCGGAGGTCGTCCCATGATCCCGATCGTCGTCGACACCTTCGCCGAGGCGTTCCCGATGACCGCCGCGCGCGCGATCCTGACCGCCGATACGCCCGCCTGGGCCGAGATCGCCGCGCGAACGATGTCGGGCTACGCGACGAGCGTGATCGCCTGCGACGCCGAGGCGGCCGTGGAACAAATCCTCGGCCCCGAGGAGACACCCGACGGACGCCCCGGTTGCAGCGTGCTGGTCTTCGCCTTCTCGCGCGATGCGCTCGAAAAGGCTCTCACGAACCGCGTCGGCCAGTGCGTGATGACCTGCCCGACCTCCGCCTGCTACAACGGCCTGCCGGTGGGTGAGAAGTCCATCGTGGTCGGTGGACGGCTCCGCTACTTCGGTGACGGCTGGCAGGTCTCGAAGAAGATAGGCGGGCGTCGATACTGGCGAATCCCGGTCATGGACGGCGAATTCCTCTGCGAGGAGGCCTTCGGCACGATCAAGGGCGTCGCGGGCGGGAACCTGATCGTCCTGGGCGACGATCCCTCGCGGACGCTCGCGGCCACCGAGGCGGCTGTCGAGGCGATCCGGGCGCAATGTCGAGACGTAATCCTGCCGTTCCCGGGCGGGATCGCCCGGTCGGGCTCGAAGGTCGGAAGCAAGTACAAGGGGCTGCGCGCCAGTACCAACACCGCATTCGCTCCCATGCTGCGCGGGGTGGTCTCGACCGAACTGCCACCGGATGCCTCCTGCGCCTATGAAATCGTGATCGATGGCCTGAGCCTGGAAGCGGTCGAGCGGGCCACAGCGGTCGGGGTTCGGAGGGCGTCCGGTCGCCCTGGGGTGCTCGGGGTGACCGCCGGCAATTATGGCGGGAACCTCGGGCCGTTTCACATTCGCCTGCTCGACGTGCTTGATCGATACGGCGAGCCGGCCTGATCGGCGTTCCAGCGGCCGGATGGTTCCGAGTTCGGAGGCGATACGATGAGTCTCAACGAAGAAGCGATGGGGATCGCCGAGGTCCTCGCGATGATGTCCGACGACTACCGGACCGCGGTCTATCCGATCGAGGGCGGTGGCCGGTTCATCGACTGCGGGATCTCGGTCCGCGGGGGTCTGCGAACAGGCGTCGAGCTGGCGCGTTGCTGCCTCGCCTCGCTGGCGGACGTTGAGCTGATCCCTGGCGAGGTGGCCGGCCATCCCGTCTCGATGGTCCACGTCGTGACCGACCATCCTGTCCGCGCCTGTCTGGCGAGCCAGTACGCCGGATGGTCGATCCAGGTGGGAAAGTTCTTCGCGATGGGATCGGGGCCGATGCGAGCCGCTGCCGGAACCGAGGCGATCTTCGAGACCATCGGTCATCGCGAGGAGCCTTCCTTTGTCGTCGGGATTCTGGAGACCAGCAAGCCACCGACGGCCGCGGTCTTTGAGAAGATCGCCGAGGGGTGCCGGGTCAAGCCCTCGGCCGTGACCCTGCTCGCTGCGCCGACGGCGAGCCTCGCCGGGGGCGTGCAGATCGTGGCACGGTCGGTCGAGACGGCGTTGCACAAGCTCGCCGAGTTGAAGTTCGATCTCTCGCGGATCATCTCAGCACACGGGTGGGCGCCCCTGCCCCCGGTCGCGTCCAGCGACCTCGCGGCGATCGGCCGGACCAACGACGCGATCCTCTATGGTGCGAGAGTCGTCCTCATGGTCTCGGGCGATGACGCGAGCCTTGAAGCGATCGGGCCGAAGGTGCCGTCGATGGCCTCTCGCGATCACGGCGAGCCGTTCGCCCAGATCTTCGCGCGATACCATCACGACTTCTACGCCGTGGACCCGCACCTCTTCAGCCCCGCGCAGGTCTCGTTTCAGAACGTCGAGACAGGGCGAAGCTGGACCTTCGGCTGGCTCGAGCCTGGGGTGCTGGAGCGGTCATTCTTCCTTTGATCGGGGCTACGGAGACGATGAGGAAAACCGTGGCGGTGCTCGTATCCGGGCTCGGCTGGCACGTCGAGGACCTGCAACGGGCATCGCACCGGCTCGACGTCGAGCTGTACGCGATCCCATTCGGCGAGGTCTCGGCGAGGGTCGGAAGCCGGCGCGAGATCCGGGCCGGGTCGATCGACCTGAGGGCCGTCGACGGGGTACTGGTCCGGATGATGCCGCCCGGCGGCCTGGAGCCGATCGTCTTCCGAATGGATGCGCTGCACCGCCTCGCGGCCTCGGGGGTGCCGGTCGTGAACCCTCCGCGCGCCGTCGAGGCCGCCGTGGACAAGTATCTTTCGCTTGCTTTGATCGACGCCGAGGGTCTCGACGTCCCTGAGTCGTGGGCCGGTCAGTCGGCAGCCCTGGCGATGGAGGTCTT
>DAIDJI010000488.1 GCA_027451455.1 Planctomycetales bacterium
CGAATCAGAGACAATCGGCAGGATCCGGAGGTCCTCCTCTCGGTCCCCGGCCCGTGCTTCGCCCGCCGGCTCGGTCTCGCCCGTGCGGACGCGAGCCGCGGTATGAACCACGGACTGCTCCGAGGCCGGTTTCATCAAGGAGGAGATCAGGGTCATCGATGTTGAGGGGCGGTTGGCCGTGGTCCCCACGCCAACGATCGAGGCGGGGTCGGTGCTATCCTTGCCCAACGTCGGAACTTCCCCGGGGTCAACGCCCGAAATCCCTGCTGTCCCAGCACTTTCGACCGTCGGCTCGGACAAACCTTCCAGCGAGGTCGGGTCGATCGGAGCATGTGCGGCAGAAACGGATTCCAGCAAGGCTCGCGACGCCATCGTATCCGGCACCGATCGACGCAGTCCACCCGATCGCGTCGCCATGGTCGGCGGGGTTGGGTTCGTCGAGTGGACAGACCTCGCCTCGGTACTCGAAGTGGTATCGGTCGTCGCGGGGTGCAGTTCATCATGCGACGATGCCAGTACGGGTACCGCTCGAAGTCGATCCGGTCGGTCGACCGGATGCATCGGATGGAGCACGCCCAATGTGCTGAGAAGCCCCCGGGCCTCGAGGGCCACCATCCGAAAGCACACGGGACGCCGACCTCTCTTCAACCCTCGCGTTCGACATACTTGCATCATGGAGACAGGGTTCCATCGCGCAACCACGCTGAGACCCTCCCGGTCGATCACGATTCCTGGAGCCTCGCCATCCTCGCGTGAATTCCTTTCACGACCACACGGATAGGGGGGGACCACTACCTGCGCCATGAGCAAGAGCATCGGATCATCGCCGAAGAGCTCGCCCTGTTGCGCCAAATATACGATGTTTTACGATTGAGACAATCGCACTCGCGGAGCCGTCTTTCGTGGCCATGGGTGCTTGCCTGGGTGTCTCTGGCGGCACAGAGTGTGGTCGGGCAGAATCCTCCTGATCTTATAATCGGCTCTCGTGCGTCGGCGTCGACAGCATTTTCAGAAGCCGGGGCATAATCGGCATCATCTGGCCCTGGGATCAGCGTCTGAGATCGGCTGGCGAGGGGCGATCGTTCGTCAACTCCGCCCAGGCCGTGACCCGGCGTCCTTGGGGATCGGTCCCGATAAGTTTCAGGACGATGGGACCATCCTCGGGGGAAGTTTCGGTGATCGGGATGGCTATTGAGGTCAACGTTCCTCCTGGCGGGAGCGCGGAGGTCCCGAAAGCTGAGGCAATGCCGAGCATGTCGAGGGAGCCGGAATGCCGGCCGGCGGTCCGGGGATTGGGACCGGGCAAGATCGGCTCCCAGGCCAGCGACGAGAGCCGGACGGGTATGCCATTCTGTTCGGAAACCCGGGCGATGATCGACGGCTCGCCATCCGGGCCGTGCCCTGGCTCGATCGTGAGCGAGAGCCGGGCGCGGTCCTCGCCCATCGGCATCGCGGTCACCTGGAGATGGGCGTCAGGCGATCCCTCGACCTCAATCTCGACCGCGCCCGCGCCGCCGTCGACGATTGTGTAATGCGTGCTGGTCGTCTCGGCCTCCCAGCGATCGGGGGGCGCGCCTGGCCGAATCCGCCGATACCGGGGCCCGGCCAGCTCCCAGCCGTTCCAGGGGGCCCTCAGGTTCGTGGATCGGTATCCGTCGCCCTGATCGTCACGGGCCGGGCCGGTTCCGGATGGGCCGAGACCACTGAGGAACATGGCGAGCGTCCATCGGCGGAAGAGCTCGGCGAACGGAGACCCGGTCGCCGCTTCAATGTTCGCAACACCCCGAAGTGGTGTCCGGACGAGTGCTGGCAGGACGTCCGGTCCATACCGGTCGACACACCATCGGAGGAACAGGTACGTGCTGCCCCGGTTGCCGTGGCTCCGGAAGAGACGAGCCGTGTAATAGTCGTCCACGACGAGCCGGTATCGCTCGGGAGCCGAGAGGAACGCGCTGACGCGGTAGTCGATGTTCGACGGCGAGAAACCGAGGGCGTCCTCGGCGAGATGAGCGATGGCCTCGTCGAGCCAGCCTTCCTCGTCGGGGCCGGGCACCGGGCCGTCAGGGTGGTGGAGGGCCCTTGCAGTATAGACAACGGCATGCATATATTCGTGCATCAGAACGCTGCGAAGATGACCTCCGGGCGGCATCGCGGCGTTAAGGCACATCATGTCGCATCGGTTACCGAAGGGGGCTGGGACGCCTCGATCGAGGTCGGCGATTCGGACGAAGCCGTCGACGGCCAGCCGTCCGCTACCGAGGTGGTCGAGTCGGCTGGAGAGGAAGACAGTGAACCGGCCGTCTCCGTCGACGTCAGATGCCTCGGGGCCGAGGGAGCGGGCCATCGGGACGACATGGTCGTCAAAGGTCGAGACGATCTCGGCGAGGGTTGGGCGTGCGACCCGGTCAACGTCCTCGGACTCGACATAGACCTGCACTTTCCGGCCGACGGCCCGGAGGACGCCCCGAACCTCGACATAATTGCGGGGATCGGCGGGGTCGCCGTCGTCCGCCATCATGTGGAAGGTCCGCTCGCTCGGTGGGATTCGATCGAACGAGGCGGGTGACGGAACGCGGGCTAGCTTCGACCCTGGCTTCCGCTTGGGCATCGGCATCCGATCGGCGGGCCTGGGAGGTCGGCGCGGGCCGTCGTCGGCCGGCTCAGGAATCGCGGCCGTCGCGGCGGCCTGGGCGGTCAGCCGAACCGGAAACGGACCAGATTCCTGGGCGAGCGTCGAGACGATCACCAGGGTCTGCGATCTCGGCCCAGACGCCTGGACCCGAAACTTCGCCCGGCCGTCTCGGACGGCCACCGACCGCGCGACGCCGACCTGCCATCGATCGCGATCGATGAGGAGCCCTGGTTCCCCCGAGGGCGCCTTGTCGATCCAACCGGCTGAAAGGATCAGAGCGCCGAACGCGGTGCCGATCGTGGCGAGTCGCCGGAGCGTCGGCCTGGAGGATGCAGTAATCATCCGGCTCCCGCGCGTCAGGACCGTCGATCGCGATCCGGCCCCGCGCGGGGCCGCCCCATCGACAGCCTTTCGATCGGCGCCGGTCGGCGGTCGCCTTGAACCGATTGCAGCGGTCGCCGCTGCGGATTCGGAGTTCCGTCAACTTGAGGTTTTCTCGACGTCCTGGGCCCGGCGGCTTTGAGAATCAGCGCCGATCGTTCGGCTCGACGACCAGATCGATCGCGGCAAAATGCTCGTGATCGCTCTCGGTGTTCCGGGTCTCGATCCGGACCAGATAAGCCCCGGGACGGTCGATCCGGAATACCGACCGCTGGCCGACCTTGGCTCCTGGCTTGAGGTCTACATCGAAGGCGGACTCCAGAATCACCGAATCATCGAGGTCAGGAAGTTCCTTCTGTCCGACCTTACCCTCGGCAGCGACGAACAGGTGGACGACGGCGTTCGATAGGGTCTTGTGAGGATAGACGTTGGTGAGCACGAACCGGATCTTCACCGGCTCGCCGGCCTTGACATTCAAGATTGGCCGGGGATTCTTGCCCCATTCGGGAGGAGTCTGGTCAACGTTTGCGGTGGCCTGACCCGCGCGGCCGATGACCACGAGTTCGATTCGGGCGTGCTCGGCGAAAGCGGGAGCGACGAGGGAAAGGCCCATCACGAAGGCGACGAGGAGGGATCGGAGCGGATGCCGCATGGCGAGATCTCATCGAAGGGGGCAGGGGCGGGTCTCAGACGGCCCAATCGCTCGGGCCGGACCCTTGACGATGGTATCGGATCCGGATTGAGCGATCCACCGGGGCGGAAATCACCGATAGTGGGAAGGGCAGGGCTGTTCCATCGAGGAATCAGCGCGGCTCCCAGGCCGCGAGTGACCGGGATTGAGGATGTCCACTCCCATGCAAGACGAGAGAACCGTGCCCCGACGAATGGCCCTGCTTGGACTGGTCGTGATCGGGCTTACGCTGCCGGCCTGCCATGGTGACGGCTCGGAGTCGCGATTGGCCTACAAGCCGGTCCCGACGAGCCTGCGGGGCCGTCCGTTTTACGTGAGCGGATACGCCGGCGCGGATTATTCCCCAGCACGTCCCCGCCGTCGCGACCCGGCTGCGGGTGGGGGAACCATGGTGGTCCCCGGAGTGCCCGAAGTCACCGTCCGCCAGGGGACGTGGGACGAGCCCTGATCCGCTGTTCAAGTTGTCCGGCCGGCAATCCGCCCCGGCGGCTCGGTACTTGCTTCTCTGATCACGGAGAAGTGCGCCAGACGGTCGCCGTTTCTGCGTCGAGCGATTAGAATCCGTGTCGACCGAGAAGAACTCAACGGGGACCGACACGGAACGGGGCGACCGATGAGCAGGAGCGAGATCCGCGTCGGCATCGTCGGTGCGGGACAGATCACCAGAACCCGCCACATTCCTGGACTGCGCGCGATCCCCGGCGTGAAAGTGGTCGGCGTCTGCAATCGTCGCCGCGACTCCGCCTCGCGAATCGCCCGAGAATTCGACATCCCGAGGATTTACGGAAGCTGGGAAGACCTGGTTTCCGACCACGAGGTGGACGCCGTTCTGATCGGTGCCTGGCCCTATCTTCACGGCCCGGTCACCTTGGCTGCACTGGATGCGGGCAAGCACGTTTTGACGGAAGCCCGGATGGCGATGAACGCCCGTGAGGCGCAGCGGATGTATGATCGAGCGATGGAATCGCCGCATCTGACCGCGATGATTGTCCCCAGTCCGTACGGATTGGTAGGGGATGCGTACATGCGGTCACTCATTGTAGAGGGGTGGCTGGGGACGTTGCGTG
>DAIDJI010000489.1 GCA_027451455.1 Planctomycetales bacterium
CGCGCTTCAGCGACCCGGCCACCCGCAACAGGTCGTCCCAGTTGTTCAGGATGCGGTCGCGGTTGATCCGCCCTTTGAGCCGAGGCCCCAGGCAAGGATGTCGATTCTGACGCTCCATACGAAACAGTCGCTGGTCTCCCAGGTCGCGAATGCGTGGGGAGAATCGCAGACCGAGCAGGTCGAAAAGGGCGAAGACGAGTTCGGTAAATCCGGCCGTGTCGGTCGTGTGCTCCAGCAGCGGCAGCTCCGTCTCGTTGTCGAGGATCTCTTCGAGGACATAGGTCGCGTCCCGGACCGTGGTGGGGATCACCTTGGTGCCGTACTGGGAGAACTGGTCCGCGGTCCAGGTGTAGAAGGTGACCCCCTTGCCGTAGCCGAAATAGCGAGGCAGGGCCGTGGCCATGCGGACCTTGCCGGAGACGGGGAACCGCTGGCCGTCGGACGAGGACAACGTCCCCGTGCCCCAGAGTCGGCTCAACGGCTGGTGGTACTGGAAGTTGACGAGCCGCGTCGTCGCGGCCTTCAGGGTCTCGTCGCGGACGTACCAGTTCGTGCATCAGGCCAGCTTCTGATAGGTCAGGTCGGAGATCCGCGCCATGCGGGTCGGGCCGAGGTTGCAGGACTGGGCGAGGACCGCCGCATAGAGGTGGCTCCGGAGTTCGCGGCCCCGCGGCTCCGTCCCCCCGGCGTGCTCGAAGTCGTCGCTGAAGCGCGTCCAGCCGTCGACCTCGATGAGCAGCTCGCTCAGCTCGACCAACGGCAGCCGATCGTCGATGAGTTGTTCCAGTTCCGCCGTGCTCGCTGGCCTGTCTTGCGCCTCCAAGGGCGAGACGATCAGGTCGTTGCCTTCCATGTGGACGTCCCCACCCTTGGCGAGCAAGGCCTCGACGCGGTCCAGGAGCCCGTCCAACTCCGCCTCACGCTCGCGCAGACGATCTGTTCCGGCTTCCGGGGCCTGAATCTCCCGACACACCTCCGCCCGGAGGCCGGACCATCCCTCCCAGGGGATCAGATAGGTCTGTGGGTCGGCGTAGCGACGGCTCATCTCCAGCCACACATCCCCCGCACGCAGGGCTCCCCGCCGTTCCCACAGCACGCATAGCTCGAAGTAGTGCCGGCGTTTCGTCGGGGCGCGGTTGTCGTTGACGTACGGCCGCCACCGCGCGGGGACAAACTCAAGTGGCGTTTCCTCGGGGAGGACCCGCCGTCCATCGGCGTTGAGCTGACGGAGCAGGTCCACGGCCTTGATCAAGGTCGAATCGCCGCTGGCGCGGAACGTGAGGGCGGCGATGAACTCGGGGGTGAACTGGCGGAGGTAGGTGTAGCGGCTCTCCAGGAAATCGAAGTAGTGGTCGTCGAGGGGCCGGATGATCCGGTCGGACTCCTCGACGGCGTCACGGAGTTCATCCGAAGAGATGTGACGGTAGATAGTTCGTCGCAGTTCCGTGTCCTTGACCTTGGGATCGAGGACGACGTGGCCGATCTCGCGGAAGAGCCGGACCTTCTCGTTGGTCGAGTGGGCCACCGAGAGCCGGAAGTCTTCCAGGTCGCGACTGCCCCGGTGATCCCTGGCCGTTCGATCCGAAGGCCCAGCAGGTTTTCGCAGGCCAGGCGCAAGAGCACGGTGGGTCGGTCGTGCTCCAGGGCGCGATCCACGAGCCAGAGTTCGAGCTGGGCGAGGTCTCTGGCCGTGACCTTGCGGAAGCCGAGGTAGCGGCGGATTTTCCGGAGGTGCTCGGTCCGCGTCTAGCGCCGCCGGCCATACCTCGCTATCTCGCCTGGGTCGATGTCCAGTTGCTTCGCCACGAAGGCGACGACCGTCTGGGGGGCTGTACTCAGGTCGTCCGGGCAGAAGCCCAGGAAACGGAGCATGCCGAGTTGCAGGGCGAACCCCAGGCGGTTGGAAGCCGAGGTCGTGCGAGGAATCTGCCTGCGGTCGGCGCGGGAGAGGATGAAGTAGGTGTCGAGGTCGCCGGGGACGATCTGGGCGGGGAAGCCGTCGAGCCGCTCGCGTTCCGCATCGCTGAGAAACCCGATGGGCACAGCGGTCTCCTCCAGGGTTCTCACAAACGAAGGATTCCGAGAAGCCCCGGCATGTCGGAGCCGACGATGCAAAATCGCGACAATCCGCTTCTCGGAAACCATTCTCGGAATCGCTTTCTCGCAAGTGTACGGCTACGATAAGTTTCGAGAAAGAGGACGGAGGCTTGTCATGCGAATCGGTTATGCCCGCGTCTCCACCGACGACCAGTCTCTCGACCTCCAGCTCTACGCCCTGAAGAAGGCCGGGTGCAAGCCTTCGTGGCCGACCTCCAGGAGCGTGGGGGGCAGTTCCGCAGTCTCACTGACGGCATCGACACGACGACCCCGGCGGGGCCGGTTCTTCTTCCATGTCATGGCGTCGCTGGCGCAGATGGAGCGGGAGCTGATGGCCGAACGCACCCGGGCCGGGCTCGACGCGGCACGGCAGCGGGGCCGGGTCGGCGGACGCAAGCGGCGGATGACGCCCGGGAAAGTGGAATCGGCACGTAAACTCCTGAAGGGTGGGATGGTACCTCGAGACGTCGCCCAGAGTCTCGGGGTCTCGATCCCGACACTCTATCGCTGGGTCCCGGCGGCGAGCTTATGAACCCTCGATCCCGACCGTCGGCCCCCGTCACCGCGAAGGCGGATCAACATCATGATTGAAGTGACTCGAATCCTCTCCGCCATCGAACAGGGCGATTCCCGAGCGGCCGGGCAACTTCTGCCCCTGGTCTACGATGAGCTGCGCAAGCTCGCGGCTGTCAGGATGGCCGATGAACGGGCGGATCATTCGCTCGACGCCACGGCGCTCGTGCACGAGGCCTACCTGCGTCTCGTCGGCGAACAGGAGTTCGAAGGGCGGGCCCACTTCTTCTCCGCCGCCGCCGAGGCCATGCGCCGGGTCCTCGTCGACCACAGCCGCAATCGCGCCCGCCTGAAGCGAGGGGGCGGGAAGCATCGGATCGACCTCGACGGGCTGATGGACCCCGCCTCGGCGACGGACGAGGGCCTTCTCGCGCTCGACGATTGCATCGACGGCCTCGCCCGCGATTATCCCCAGGCCGCCGAACTCGTGAAGCTGCGGTTCTTCGCCGGGATGACCCTGAACGAGGCGGCCGAGGCGCTGGGGCTGTCGCTCAGGACCGCCAATCGTCACTGGGCGTTCGCGCGGGCCTGGCTGGCCGCTTCGCTCTCCCGCGAGTGATCGGCGGAGAAAAATCCGGATCACGTGGCACGATTTCGATCGGGACGGAGCATTGTTGTCGGACCCCATAGACGAGGTGACTCCATGGCGAGCCCCGACCCCCGGTTGATGTCCGTCTTCTCCGACGCCCTGGTGCACGGCGACCCGGTCGCCCGCGCCGCCTTCCTCGACGGCGCCTGCCGGGGCGACGCGGGGCTCCGTCGGCTCGTCGAGGAGTTGCTGGCCGCCAACGTCGGCGCCGGCCGGTTCCTCGAACCCGAGGCGGCGGAGCCCTCCCCGGACGCGACCCTGCCCGAGACGAAGGGCGGCGAGGCCGGGGGGCCCGGCGGCTCGGAGGTGGCCACGGCCGCCTATCATCCCGGCGCCCCGCCCGCCTCCATCCGGCTCGCCAACGAGGCCGAGGGAACCGTCATCGCCGGGCGTTACAAGCTGCTCCAGCAGATCGGCGAGGGGGGCATGGGCACCGTCTGGATGGCCGACCAGACCGAGCCGGTCAAACGCCGGGTCGCCGTCAAGCTTATCCGCGTCCAGCAGGGCGGCTCGCGCACGATCCTCTCTCGGTTCGAGGCCGAGCGCCAGGCCATCGCCCTGATGGACCACCCGCACATCGCCAAGCTCCTCGACGCCGGGACCGCCCCCGACGGCTCCCCCTTTTTCGTCATGGAGCTCGTGAAGGGCGTCCCGCTCAACGAGTACTGCGACGAGCACAGGCTCGGCATCCGCGAGCGGCTGCAGCTCTTCACGCAGGTCTGCTCGGCCGTGCAGCACGCGCACCAAAAGGGGATCATTCACCGCGACCTGAAGCCCTCGAACATCCTCGTCGAGAGCCACGACGGCAAGCCGATGCCCAAGGTGATCGACTTCGGCCTGGCCAAGGCCACGTCGGGACTCCAGCTCAGCGAGGGAACCCTGTTCACTGCGTTCGGCAGCGTGATGGGCACGCCGATGTACATGGCGCCCGAGCAGGCGACGTTCAACGCGGTGGACATCGACACCCGGGCCGATGTCTACGCGCTGGGCGTGATCCTCTACGAGCTGCTCACCGGCACCACGCCCATCACGCGGGAGTCGATGAAGAAGGCGGCGCTGGACGAGATGCTCCGGCTGATCCGCGAGCAGGAGGCGCCGACGCCGTCGAGCCGGCTGAGCAGCGTGGACACGGCCCCGAGCGTGGCGGCGAACCGGCAGATGGAGCCGCGGAACCTGGGTCGATTCGTGAAGGGGGAGCTCGACTGGATCGTGATGAAGGCGCTCTCGAAGGAGCGCGATCGGCGATACGAGACGGCAACCGGGTTCGCGCGAGACGTCGAGCGGTTTCTGAACAACGAGGCGGTCGCCGCCGGTCCGCCGAGCGCGACCTATCGGCTGCGGAAGTTCGCGAGCCGCAACCGGGGCCGGGTGGTCGCCGCGAGCCTGATCCTCGCGTGCCTGGTGGGCGGGCTGGCGGCCAGCCTGTGGCAGATGAACCGCGCGGTCGCGGCCGAGGCGCCGGGCCGGCCGGTGTTCCTCGACCTCAAGCTGCACGACATCCCCGCCACGGT
>DAIDJI010000490.1 GCA_027451455.1 Planctomycetales bacterium
GTCGTCGATGGACTGATTGCAGCGAAGTTTTCGTTCATCGACTTAGGGTTCACCGCGACGATGGAGGGTTTGCTCGACCTTGTCGCCGGAGCAAAGCGTGCTTACTTGGACCTCGTCAGAGGGGTGAATACCGTGCTCGATTCCGAGCTGGGGACCTCGACCGCGACGCTCCCAAGATGGCTCAGCTTGCTGAGACCCTGGGTCGTCACTTCGAGGCCAGGGCCCTCCGGACAATCGCAGGACTGCCCGAGCCGGTTGGCTCCGATCCAGATCGCGATGTCGGGATGAACGTACCAGCGATGAGGCCGACGCTCGCCGATCTACTCTCCGTCGAGGCCCGTCCGCCAGGCGGCGGGGGAACGCCTGGGGAACGTTCGAAGTCCGGGCATCGGGAGGTCCCGCAGTTCCGCGACGATGCCCGATCGGCTGGTCTTTCCTTCATCTTTAATAATGGGGCGACAGCGCAGGGGCAACTCCCCGAGACGATGTCGGGGGGCGTCGGCCTGCTCGATTACGATGGAGATGGCTTCCTCGACGTCTACTTCGTCCAGGGGGGAACCTTCCCGCCCACCGCACTTCGGTCATCGGGCGACCGGCTCTACCGAAACCGGGGTAATGGGACGTTCGAGGACGTCACCCACGCCTCGAAGCTCGACGAGGTCCGCGGGGGATACGGGCATGGCGTCACGGTGGCCGACTACGACAACGACGGCCATCCCGATCTTTTTGTCACCCGATGGCGCGGCTATGCCCTCTACCGGAATCGAGGAGATGGGACCTTCGAGGACCTCACCGAACGCGCAGGTCTGGGCGGCGATCGTGACTGGCCGACCTCGGCCGCGTTTGCCGACCTCGACGACGATGGCGACCTCGACCTCTACGTCGCGCATTACCTGGCCTGGGACTCCGATCAGCCGACGGTCTGCCGGAGCCCATCCAACGGTCGGGTGATTGCCTGCGAGCCGCTCAAGTTCGCGGCCTGCCCGGATCATCTGTACCGCAATGATGATGGTCGGTTCGTGGACGTCACACACGAGGCCGGGATCGACGATCACGACGGTCGGGGCCTCGGCGTGGTCGCGGCCGATCTGAACGAGGACGGTAAGCTGGACCTTTTCGTCGCGAACGACGGGACAGCCAATTATCTCTTCCTCAACCGGGGCGGTCTGCGGTTCGAGGAGGCTGGTCACGAGTCGGGCGTCGCGGCGGCCGGCGGGGGCGGATATCGTGCGGGGATGGGCGTGGCGCTGGGCGACCTCAACGGCGACGGCCACTCTGACCTTGCGGTGACCAACTACTATGGCGAATCGTCGACCTTCTACCAGAACCTCGGCGGCGGGCAGTTCACCGACCGGACCTCAGCATTCGGACTCGCGTCCCCGAGTCGGTATCGACTGGGCTTCGGAATCGCCTTCCTCGACGCCGACGCCGACGGCCGCCTTGATCTGTTGACAGTCAACGGCCACCTCTTCGACGAGGGGGGCGGAACGCCGTACGCAATGCCAGCGCAACTCTTTTTGACCGATTCTCGGGGACGACTGGTGGACATCGGCGCGGCCGCCGGCCCGCCTTTCCTGGTTCCCAGAGTTGGCCGAGGGCTCGCCATCGGCGATCTCGACAACGACGGCCGGCCCGACGCGGTGATCGTGGACAATCGAGGCCCGGCCGCCTATCTCCACAATCGAGGTCCTGCCGCGCGATCGATTGCGATCCGGCTCCAGGGGACAACCTCGAACCGAGATGCGATCGGCGCCCGGGTAACGGTTGAGTCGGGCGGCCGTCGGCAGGTCGTCGAGCGATTTGGCGGCGGGAGCTATCAATCGTCGGGCGACCCCCGGCTGCACTTCGGCCTGGGAGTCGCTGATCGAGCCGAACGCGTTGAGGTCCGCTGGCCCTCGGGCCGCGTCGAGATGTTTCGCAACCTGGCGGCCGATTTCGACTACCTGCTTCGAGAGGGCGATCCAGCGCCCCGCCAAATTCCCAGGCGGGTGAGATAACGTTCCCACAAATCGATGAGGCGAGCGACGGAGCGCTCGCCTCTCCTACCTCATTGGGACGATTTCGACTCAGTACCCGCCGGCCCCAGAAGGACTCATGGAGGGCGTTCCGCCGATCCCAAGTCCGCCAGGGAGGCTGGGAATCAAGCTGGTGCCGAGACCCTTGATCATTCGAGGGGCACCAAGCTGCGGCCCCATCGGCTTTTGGGCCGAACCCGGATCCGACTGCCCCTGACTGCCCGGAGTGCCTGGGATCTGCGTCCCCATCGGCGGAAGAGCCGGGACCGGAGCCGTTGTCTGTATCTGTCCGTTATTGGCCGTCGTCATCCCCGAACTATTCTGACCCGGAGTGCCAATATAGGCCATGATCGCCGTGGCCGCGCCCCCATAAGCTGGGTTCGTCCTCGACATCGCCGGCGTGGTCGAACCACCGCCGCCGCCGCTCGCCTCGTCGGCACCGGAGCCGACCTCGATGGTCTCATTCACCCCGCCGTTCGGACCAAGCACACCCAGCACCGCCGGGTTGCCGGTCATGTTCCCCGGCATCATGCTCGAGATGCCCCGCGTCCCGGTCAGGTAAATGCCGGTCGGGAACAGCGTCCCGCTCACGCTCTGCGCCACGCTCCCGCTCGATCCACCTGCCATCGCAGCCATATTGATCGCGCCGGGGAACGGCGTGACCAGGGCCAGGCCGCTCGTCGTCTGGATGATAATTCCCAGGTTATTCATTGGGCCGGCCGGGACGATGCGATCTTCCAGCATACAATCCAGCAGGTCCGGCTTCAGGTCCCAGCTCCGCTTCATGACCGCCTCTCCCGATTCTGATCGACCAGCCCGGGGGGTCTACTTGCTTCGGACTGACCGGTCAGTCAGCAGTTGTATGACTATCATAGAGAGCGTCATGGCGATCGACAAGGCCGATCTTTCCGAGGTGTTTTCAAGATTTTGATGAGTCAGGTCGAAGGCCCGAAAGACGTATCACCATGGGTGGAATCGCGATCACGCGATTGCAATTTTGCGATTCCGGGAAGGGCTGATCGGGGCGAGTGGCGCGGGATGTCTTGCCGGTGGCATGCGGGTATGCCAAGATCAGTCGCCCGCGTATCGCAGGCGAGAGCATTGGTCGTGGATTCAGATTTGTGATAAGGGGGGATAAGTCGATGATGGGGAAGTGGATTGTCGAGGGGATCGGGACGTTCTTCCTGGTTTTCACGATTGGACAGACGGTGAAGGGGCCGAATGCCACGGAGCTCGCTCCCCTGGCGATCGGCTCGGCGCTGATGGTGATGGTGTACGCCGGCGGACATTTCTCCGGAGGTCATTACAACCCGGCGGTTACGCTGGGAGTGACTCTGCGTGGGAAGGCTTCATGGGGGCAGGCGTTGCCGTACATGGTGGCGCAGGTGATCGGCGCGGTAGCGGCCTCGGCCGTGGTCCTCTTCATCAAGGGGCAGGGGCCGAGCTGGCAACCTCCACCGGCCTCCGGGGGGTACGCAATGATAGCGCAGGCGGTCGGCGACTTCCTCTTTACCTTCGCGCTGGTTTACGTGGTGCTGAATAGTGCCACGGCGAAGGGGACGGCCGGAAATTCGTTTTATGGGTTGGCGATTGGGTTTACGGTGATGGTGGGGGCGTTCGCGGTTGGTCCGGTTTCGGGCGGTGCTTTTAACCCAGCGGTAGGCGTGGGCCTCTTCGTGATGGGACTGGCCGACATGACCCAACTGGCAACTTACCTCGGAGCCGACTTCCTCGGCGGCGCTGCGGCAGCTCTGGTATTCCGGACGCTCGACATGGGAGGCGACCGGAATCTCGCCTGATCTGGTCAGCGGAGGAGACGAGAGCTTGAATTCACGATCGATACCATTCAACGGCTCCCCTGGGGAGCCCCCCGAGCCGATGCTCGATGAAGCCTCGGCGTTTGACCGCGCCATGATGGCACGGGCGCTGGAGCTTGCTGCCGAGGCCAGGGACGCAGGCGAGGTACCGGTCGGGGCGGTCGTGGTCCGGAATGGGAGGATTCTGGCGCAGGCTTACAACCTTCGCGAGGCACTCCGCGACCCGACTGCCCACGCTGAGCGTCTGGCTTTGAGCTGGGCTGGCCGGGCGATAGGATCGTGGCGACTGGAAGGCTGCATTCTTTATGTCACGCTCGAGCCGTGTGCGATGTGTGCGGGAGCGATTGTTCTAAGTCGAGTGGCTCGTGTGGTTTATGGAGCTACTGATCCCAAGGCGGGAGCCTGTGAAAGTCTCTATCGGCTGACGTCGGACCCACGGCTCAACCATCGCCCGGTGATCACATCCGGAGTTCTGGCCGAGGATTGCGGCGAAATTCTGAGGGGATTCTTCCAGGAACGGCGAAGTTATCGTAAACTCATCTCACGACCACTGCCGAAGACATCGGGGTCGAATCCACTACCCTGCGGGGCTGGGCTCGACGACCTCGAAAGGGAGGGGTGCCTGAGTGGTTGAAAGGGCCGGTCTCGAAAACCGGTGTACCGCTTCGCGGTACCGTGGGTTCGAATCCCACCTCCTCCGCTTGTATTTCACTGACGCTGCTTTCATGAAGCGGTCGCGTTGTTATGGCAGGCGTCCCTTGCCATGCGGCTGAGCAGGAAGTCGCGTAGTCGAAATCAATACATCAAATCGACCTGGTAGAGATTGAGATGCGAAAGCCATCGGGTATTCTCGACGTGCTCGATTCAGAGAGTCACAAGTTCGGCGAGGAGGTGGGCGGTGGCGTTTAGGCGGGCGAAATCGAACGCACACCACC
>DAIDJI010000491.1 GCA_027451455.1 Planctomycetales bacterium
CTTGAGCGTCGCGTGCTGGTGGGCCACGGGACGCACACGGCGGAACAGGGACTTGACCCCCAAGTTGACGATGGCCGACTCGGCCGCCAGACCGGCGAGGGCCCGGGCCGCCGCCCGCCGGTGGGGGGTGCCGCGGGCGCCTCGCAGCACGGCGAGGGCGACCCACACCATGCTGTGATCCTCGACGGCCGAGGCCAGCCGGTCGGCCGATTCGGCGTCGGTCAGGTCGTCTTCCTCGACGAGCATCGAGTAATACGGCGGCTCGCCCCAGGTTGGCAGGAGGAGGTACGACTTCAAGAGGCACCCGGCCGTTCGCTGCGCGGATTGCACGGCGGCGATCACCTGATGTTCCGAGAGCTTCTCGCCGGCCAGGCTCGAATAGTGGGCGCCCTTGTTGAGGAACTCGATCAGCGGGGTCGTTCCGTGGAAGCCGACGCAGCGGACGAGGTCGGAGATGTTGTAGCGGTAGAGTCCGCCGGCGGTGGTCAGGAGGATGAAGTAGTTCCGCCCCTCGATCAGGTCGGTGGCCTCGACGGTCTCGGGATTCTCGGCGTCGGCCTGGTCCTCGGGGATGAACTCGAAGTAGTGGTGGCGGATATCGAGCAGGCCGGCGGGGGTGCCGTCGTCGATCGGGATGGTCATCCGCCCCTCGGAGGCGATCAGGCCGACGTCGCGTACCGGGGTCTCGCCGAAGAACTCGGGATAGCCGCGGAGGTAGGCTTTCATCGTCCCGCCCATCCAGTTCGAGAGGAACTCGAGGTTGGGCCAGTAGTCCTTCGGCAGAAGCCGGCCGGTGCGTTCGACGATTCGCTCCAGCCGCCGCGCGGCGATCCGGTGCTTGAACGCGGTCCGGAATTGCAGGGCCCTGCGGACCTCGCCGGGGAGGTTCCAGCGCTCGTCGATGGTCCCGTTGTGCAGGTCGCGGATGAGGGTTTGCTTTTCGCGGTCGCCGAGGCGGGCCATCGCGAGGATGGTGCTCGGGTTGGCGGCGATGATGGTTCCGAGGTTCCGGTAGCAGGAGAACCGGAGCGCGACGTAATACTTCGACTCGATGTCCTTGATTCGGGAGGCGATCGCCGGCATGCAGTAGGTGGTTCGGACGAGCGGGTTCTGCATGTGGGCGGTGAGGCCGGTGATGGCGCCACAGGGGATGCCGGAGTCGGTCGCGGATTCGCGCCAGTCGCTTGCGATCTGGAGGATGGGTCGGAGGCCGAGGCGGAGGATATCCATGTGGGCCTGGAACGCCAGGATGCCCCAGATGGTCCAGCCCTCGCGGTAGTCGCGGAGGGATTCGCGGGTGACGGGGATGGTCTTGGGCCGGTTGGTGGTGCCCGAGGTCAGGGCGAACATGAGGACCTCGGTTCCCTCGCCGAAGAGGGCGCGAAGGTCGCCCTGTCGGACGCGGTCGATGTAGGGCTCGTGGCGGTCGTAGCCGCCGATCGGAACCCTGCGGCGGAAGTCGGCGGGAGTTCGGATCTCGCCGAAATGGTGATCGCGGCCGAACTGGCTATCGGCGTGGCGGGCGATCCGCGAGAGGAGCAGATCGCGCTGGACGTCGCCGGCGCGCCGGGTCTGGTCGAGGAAAGCCCGTGCCAGGCGACGCGCCCGGATCTCGACCGGGGCGCCCAGCAGGCGCATCAGGCGGGATTCGATCATCGTGGGAGACCCTTTCCTCGAGATCGCGAGGAGAGCGAGCCGGATCCGGGGATGGGTATCTAGCGGACCGGCGTGGCGACCTTTTTCTTGGGCGGCTCGATCTCGGATTCGAAGGCGTCCGACTCTTCCGCTTCGGGCTGGGCCTCGATCGCGGGCGAGGGCTCACGCTTCTTCCCGGGCATGAACTCGGGCCGGGACGACTCGGTGATCGGGCGTCTTGGCGCGTATCGATCGACGAAGTCGAGGAGACGTCCGGCGTAGGCCTCGGGCTCGCGCTCGCGGCATCGGTTGTGCTTGGCGTCGGGGACGAGCCACAATTCCCGGGGTCCGTCGCCGTGGTCCATCAGCTCCTCGACGATCTCGGGGCTGATGTAGGTGTCCCGCTGGCCGTGGATCGCGAGCCAGGGGCGAGGCGCCAGCCGGGCCACCGCTTTTTCCAGGTCGGGATACCGGCAGCCGCGTCCGCGCTCGGATCGGCGACGCCCCGATCGCGCCAGCACCCGGTAGACCCACTTCGGAATGGACCGACGAATGGCCGGGTTCCGCAGGTAGAGCTCGGCCCAGCGGAGGATGTACGCCATCATCGTCCCGATCGTTGGGAAGGCGCCGTCGGTGACGACTCCCCAGACATCGGGCTCGGTCGGTGTGACCAGCAGTGCCGTCGTTCCGCCCCGGCTGACGCCAAAAAGGCCGAAGCCGGCGGGATCGCGGTCGGGGCGGCTGCGGAGGTAGGCCAGAGCGGCGCGGAGGTCGCTCACCTCGCGGTCGGAGGCCCAGTGCATCGGCTCGTAGCCGGGCTCGACGCCGCTCGTTCCGTGGTTTCGGAAGTCGAAGGTGAAGACGTCGAAACCCAGGTCGCGCATGTGGTCGATGTAGGGGAGATAGCTCCACCGATCGCTGAGGAACTCATGGCAGTACACGAGGACGCCGGCGCGGGTGGGGGTCCGGGCGCGGAAGTACGATCCGGCCAGGTCGATTCCGTCGCGGGCGGTGAACGTCACGGATTCGCCCTGCTCCTCGGCGGTGACCCGGAGCGGGAGGAACAGCGGCGATTCCTCAAATTTCTGGCCGATGATCGGCGCGTATTTGATCCGCAGGTAGACCAGGGAGACGACGAGCGACGTCGCTGGTACCAGCAGGCCGAGGGTGAGGGAAGGATGCGAAGCGAGTAGGCCGGTCACGGATGGACTCCCGGTCGCGAGCCGCATCCGACGACCGGGTCCGCCCGATTGGCGGCCCTCGGCGGGGCGGCGGTTTGCCGAGCGCGACCTCTCGGCGTGGGGATCTCCGGCTCTCACCGACTGGGTGCTGGTTCAGCCCCGATAGCGTCTCAGGATGAGCGTGATGTTCTGCCCCCCGAACCCGAAACTATTGGACAGCGCCACGTCGATCTCCTGCTGTCTGGCCTGGTGGGGGATGTAATCCAGGTCGCATTCCGGGTCGGGGTTATCGAGGTTAATCGTCGGCGGGAGGACGCCGTCCCGGATTGCCAGCAGGCAGACGATCGCCTCGACGCTCCCCGCGGCGGCGATCAGGTGGCCCATCATGCTCTTGGTGCTTGAGACCGGGACCCGGTACGCGTCCTCGCCGAAGGCGCGCTTGATCGCGAGGGTCTCGATCGAGTCGTTCACCGAGGTGCTGGTGCCGTGGGCGTTGATGTAGTCGATCTCCGAGGGATTCAGGCCCGCGCAGTCGAGAGCTTCCTTGAGGCAGGCGATGGCGCCTCGGCCCTCGTCGTGGCTGTCGGTGATCCGGAAGGCGTCGGCAGTCGAGCCGTAGCCGACGATCTCGCCGTAGATCCGCGCCCCGCGCTTTTTGGCGTGCTCCAGCTCCTCCAGCACGAGCATACCGGCGCCTTCGCCGAGGATGAATCCGTCGCGGTCGCGGTCGAACGGCCGGCTGGCGCGGGTCGGCTCGTCGTTCCGGGTGGAGAGAGCCGTCAGGAGAATGAAGCCCGTGACGCCGAACGGGTGGATCATGCTGTGCGTTCCGCCGGAGAGGATCACGTCGGCGCTCCCGCGTCGGATCAGCTCGAACGCCTCGCCGATGGCCTGCGAGCTGGCGGCGCAGGCGGTCAGGCAGTTCGCGTTCGGGCCCTGCGCGCCGAGGAGGCTCGCCAGGTGCGCCGAGGGTGTGCCGGGCTCCTGCTCGGCCTCCCGGATCGGGTGCAGCTCCTGGATGCCCATCCGGGTGAACTCGGAAGTGTCGACGTGGTGCCCGTCGTGTGCCGACCGGCGGACCAGCCGGACGAACCGGGGGAAGTCCTGTTGCCCCTCGCCCGAGCCGAGATACACGCCGAACCGGCGAGGGTCGAGGCCCGAGCCAGCCTCATCGAGGCCTGAGTCCTTGATCGCCATCGAGCCGGCGGCCAGCGCGAACTTGGTGTTCCGCGAGTGCTCGGCCCATCGCGAGGCGTCGGGCAGGTAATCGTCGAGGCGGAAGTTGTGGACCTCCGCGGCGATCCGGGTGGGGAACGTCCGAGCGTCAAAGAGCCCGATCGGTCCGACCCCGCTTCGGCCTTCCAGCAGCGACGCCCAGGTCGACTCCAGATCGTTGCCGACTGGAGTGACCATTCCCATCCCTGTCACCACGACTTGCCGCATGAGACCCTTCCCCGGACCGTCCCGGCCCGTGTCCGCCGTTCGATTCGCCCGGACCTGTTCTGTCGTGGACCCCGCCCGACTCCCCGACCCACTTCGGAACCGCCAGGGGTCGACGCGCCGGGATCCTGTTGGATGGTACGATCGGGATCAATTACGGAATCTTTGTTCAGAAGGTGATGCCTTTCAAGCCCCGCTCGACGGCCCCTCGCCCCGGACCACCAGCGCCGCGGCCTGGCCGAGCGGGGTAAGATTGGTGGTCAGGAAGAGCGGGTTGTCGAGCGGACGAGGCGAGCCGACGACCAGATCGGCGTCGATCTCGGGATCGGGCTGGTCGCAGTTCAGGATCGGAGGGATGGCGCCGTGGCGGATGGCCAGCAGGCTCGCAATCATCTCAACCGATCCGCAACCGGAGACCAGATTTCCGAGGTAGCCCTTGAGTGCGGTGACCGGGACGGCTCGGGAGCCGAAGACACGGTGCAAGGCCCGTGCCTCGGCGAGGTCGGAG
>DAIDJI010000492.1 GCA_027451455.1 Planctomycetales bacterium
CGATCATGTAGTGGTAGACGGCTGGGAAGGCGAGCTTCAGGAAGAAGAGAACGCCTGCCATCGCGGCAATAGGGACGAGGGCGAGTGCGACCTCGGCGCGGGTGGGCCGGCGTCCTCGGAGAACGATTGCGACCGCGGGGACCGCGGCAAAGGCGGCGGCGGTTTGCTTGAGGAAGAAGCCGACGAGCAGGCAGGCGGTTCCCACCACGATGGGGGTGATTTGGGTCCGGTCGAAACCCCGGGCCAGCATCGCGATGGCGGCGGCCGTGAGGAAGAGCGCCGGCATGTCGGGCCGGTTCTCGACGAAATACTGCATCGTCACGTGGTTCAGCCCGAGCAACGCGGCCCAGACGAGAAACAGGATGAGCGGCTCGCGACGAGCCCGGGTCGAGACGGCGATGAGGGTAATGGTCGCCAGGGCCCCGATCAGGGTGACGACCCGTCCGGTTCGGTTATTGGGTCCGATCCATCGAAAGAGCTCGCCCTGAATCCAGGGCATCAGGGCGCCGTAGAAGTGGGTGGCGTGGCCCTCGGGCCCTAGCTCGTAGACCGGCAGGCCGTGAAGGCTCCGCCAGGCTTCCATGACCTCGGTCGCCTCCCAGGGGCTGCGCGGTGAGGTCGCCTGGATCTGCCGCGTGATGTTGGCGGCGTTGATGGCGCAGATCAGGCAAGCGGCGGCAAGGAGGGGCGTCCGCAAAGCCCGACGACCGGGCTGGTCCGTCCGGCGTCCTTCCGGAGGGTTTGTCTCCATGGCATCATCCTTGAGAAATCCGGGTGCGGTCGCGAAGGGGCCGGATGTCCTGCGCCGGCCCGGCCCAGCGGTGATGCCCGCACCCTTCGTGGGGCGGGCGATCGGGCGTCGGTTCGCGATGGATCGGGCCTTTGGTTCGGTTGCGGTGGATCCCTCGGGGTCGGTCCACGGTGGTCCGCTCGGTTGGGCGTTTTGTACCGGATTCGAGGGATCCTCGCAAGGGGAGTCGGCAGGCCCTTTGGCCCCGGCCGGAGAGGTGGTCGGCCGGGGTCGGGTCTCGAGGCTCAGGGTTAGTGGTTGAGGGGGAAGGCGGAGAGCTGGCCGGTTCGGCTGAAGGCGAAGGCGGTGGCGCCGTCGCCGGAGATCAGGAACGGAGCGGCTTCCATTTCCCGGCTGGGAGGCGACTGCGATCGAACTCGGTTGGCCGAGAGGTGAGGCCGGCCGGTACGGGAGTCAAACTCGATCGGAGCCGAGACCATCCGGTACGTTCGGGACCGCGGTAGGCGTTCCTCGAAGACGATGCGGGTGGAACCGTCGGTTGCGTGGACGACTTCGGGGAACCGCTGGTCGAATCGGGCGGCTTCGGGGTCGTCGGAATTGGTCGTGGTGAGTGGTCCGGCGGCGACGATCGATCGGGCGTCGTCACTCAGTTCGAGCCACCAGAGCCGGGCGGGGGCGTAGACACGGACACCCTTCTGGGTTTCCAGGGTGACCAGTGAGACCAGGAGCCATCGACGGAGACTCGGTTCGGACGGCCAGAGGGGATCGAGGAGAATCGGCTCGCGGTCGCCCGGCTTCTGGGTCCGCCATTCGATGGGGTCGGAGGGTTCGGTGCGTCCGGAGGCGTAGATGCGTCGGGCCGGGGTCTCGTTGGCGGTCGCGTCGTCGGGGGGAGCCAGGCGGCATCGGTAAAGCAGGCCGTCGCCGGCGGAGAAGACGATCGTCCGGGTCTGGCCGGGGACCCAGCAGGGTCGGCCGTTTGCCAGCAATTCGGCCGGGACGCGGTAGAGAACCTCTCCATCCGTCGGACGGAAGACGGCCCAGCCGCCGAATTCATCGCGGCCTGGGTCGACCCATCGCCCGACGGCCTCGAGCTCGCCGTTGGGACTGAGCCAGGGAGCGAGGCTCACGTTGGACCAGTGCTCGCCCGGCGGGACGACAATCGGGGTTTGTTGTCCACTGGTTCGGTCAATCATCACGAAGTCTTGAGGGTAGGGCCAGGTGGTCGGTATCGCTTGCAGGGTCAGGGGCCCGGCGGCGGCCGAGGGGGCATTGCGGACGTCGGGCCCATTGGGGAGGTGCGTTCCGGAGGCGCCGAGGCCAATCGCCAGGACGGTCCAGACGATCACCAGGACACTGATCCAACGAACCAGGCTCATCAGGCTCATCGTTCCGATCCTCGATCTCTTGGGGCGCAGTCCTCGGGTCGTTCGAACGCCGCGCGTACGGTGAGCGGCGAGGAGACGTTTGAGTCAGGCGGCCCGGATGGGGGGCGTCGAGACGATCCGGAGGGCTGCGAGCCCCTGGATCGTCTCGGGTTTTGGGTCCGGCGATCCCGCCTGCGGGCTGCAGGAATCGCGCGGGGGCGGCAGCCGGACTTCGGCTGCTGGGCGGCCTACAGCCCGGGGAGTGGGCCATCGGCTCGGAGGAGGGTGAAAACATTACGAGCAGGTCGAGCACATGGCCCGTCCGCTCGCACCACGGAAGTCGTGAGTCCTCCTCTGCATTTTCCGGGCCGAAGGCACTGAGACAAACGTCGGTCCTGCCGAGGATCGGGCAACCTGCCCCTTAAAAGAAGGATAGGATACGATTTAAAGGGAGCCGGCCGCTGGTCCTCACATGGATTCAACCGCGCCCGGACGATTGGGTATCGGCGTTGGTCGTGCAATGGTTCTGGCTGCGGTTGCCTGGAAGAGTGGCAGAGGTCCTGGTCGGCGGGAGGCGGGGGGGTCGGGATTCCGGAAGTTGGGGTTCGCGGGACCAATGCTCGCGGGGGGCGCGCTTGAATCGCGCACCGGGCTCGCCCTACAATGGTCGTATTCCCCAGGCTGTTTTCGAAGGTCGTCCGCGCAGGGCCGAGTGGTCCTCTCGCGATCGCCGATGCCGCGTCCGGGATGTTCCCGGGCGTGTTCGAGCCATCCTTGCCCCCAGAGAGGTCGAGATTCCGAATGTCCACGGCCGGCGACCGGATCACCCAGCTTCTCGACGAATTCCGACACTCTCGCGACGTCATGGTCGCCGAACTGAGCAAGGTCATCATCGGCCAGCGCGACGTGATCGAGCTGATTCTGGCCTCGATCTTCACCCGGGGCCACGTGCTCCTGGTGGGCGTTCCCGGGCTTGCCAAGACGCTACTGGTCAGTTCGATTGCCCGGATTCTTGATGTCAGCTTCAAGCGGATCCAGTTCACGCCCGACCTGATGCCCTCGGACATCACCGGGACGAACGTGCTGGAAGAGCCGGAGTCGGGCCGGCGATCGTTCCGGTTCGTCGCCGGGCCGATCTTTGCCAACATTCTGCTGGCCGACGAGATCAACCGGACCCCGCCCAAGACGCAGGCGGCGCTGCTTCAAGCGATGCAGGAGCGTGAGGTGACCGTCGGGCAGGAGACGCTCCACCTGCCTGAGCCCTTCTTTGTGATCGCGACGCAGAACCCGATCGAGCAGGAAGGGACCTACCCGCTTCCCGAAGCTCAGCTCGACCGGTTCATGTTCGATATCCGGGTGGGCTACCCGACGCTCGACGAAGAGAAGAAAATCCTCCTGGCGACCACGAAGGGCGATTCCCCCGAACTGAAGAAGGTTTTATCGGGCAAGGCGATCGTGAACCTTCAGAAGCTGGTGACCTCGGTGCCGGTTTCGGAGTACACGGTGGACTACGTGACCCGGTTGGTCCGCGCGACCCGGCCGTCGGACGACCTGGCGCCCCAGTTCGTCAAGGAGCTGGTGGATTACGGCGCCGGTCCCCGGGCCGGCCAGAACCTGATCCTCGCCGGCAAGGCGATGGCGGCGATGGACGGTCGGTTCAGCGTCTCGCTCGACGACATCCGCAAGGTGGCCGTGCCGGTGCTGAGGCACCGCGTCAGCACCAATTTCCAGGCGCAGGCCGAGGGGCAGACGACCGAGAGCCTGATCAAGCGGCTGGTCAGCGAGGTCAAGGAGCCCGAGCCGCCGAAGTACGATCGGCCGGGCCGAAACGCCTGATCCGGCCCGCTTCCCGACCCTGGCGAAGGACTCATCCCCATGGCGACCGTCCCGAAGACCGTGCTACGGCTCGGCCCCGACGACGACGGCAGAATCCTCTCGGCCGAGGAGTTCGCGGGCGCCGATTACGACGAGCCCTGGAAGTACGAGCGCGAGCGATGGGGGCTGATCGTCATGCCGCCCGACGGCCCGGGTCACGATGACAGTTCGGAGCCGATCCGGGATCGACTGGGGGCCTACCGGATCGCCCACCCGGATATCGTCGAGAAGGTCGTCTCCGAGGCGTGGGTCCGGGTCGACGACGGCACCGACCGGATCGGGGATATCGGCATCTACCTTGTGGGGCCGAGGTCCGCGATCGAGCGTCCCGATCGAGTCCCGGAACTGATGTACGAGATTGTCAGTCTGGATCGACAGTCTCGCGAGCGCGACTACGTGAAGAAGCGGAGGGAATACCGGGCCCTCGGCGTGCGGGAGTACGTCATCATCGACCGAATGCGGCATCGGGCGACCGTTCACACGGCAGGCCCGAGCGGCTCTCGGAAGCGGGTCCTTCGTCCGGACGACGTCTACGAGACGCCGCTCCTGCCCGGGTTGGCGATCCCCTTGCGTGAGATCCTCTGATCGGGGCGTGGGCGGTCGGAAACCTTCCTCATCGATAAAGGCTCGGACCGATCATGGCCGTTACCGTCGAGAGCTACCTGAAGCCCGAGGGGGCGCGAATTCATGCGCTCGCTTTTCGGCTTGGAGCCGTTCCGCGCTCCGAGCTTTTCGCTGTAACCCCACACAGGCACA
>DAIDJI010000493.1 GCA_027451455.1 Planctomycetales bacterium
CCTCAGGTCACTTATGTACCACTTTTCGTCAAACCTGAACCCCTAGTTGGGAAATCAAGGTGTAGGCGTAAGAAAAACGCGGCGCTTCGCAGAAGGCTACAAATACTTTCAGTGGCGGCTGAGCCCGAGCCCGAGCCCGCGACCGGGTCGGAATCCTGAGCCATCGAGTTCTGCTGACATCCCCCAACCAAACGGCCGCCGGTGCGATCCCCAGGGATCGCACCGGCGGCCGTCCTCGTTTTCGAACCCGATGGCGGGATACAGGCCGCTCTAGCCGAGGATGGAGAATCGAGCACCTCCCTTTCCAAAGGCCTGGATGATTTCGTTTTTTCATCAACGATGACTCACTGCCTTCCCTTCCACATCCGCCCATCCCACTCTTTCACCGACCGCCATTATCCGCACATTGAGACGGACCGATCCATCACGCAAATCCCTCATATCGCCAATACCCCCTAGACTTCCAATTCTCTTTAAGTCACCCGGTCTAGCGATCCGATAGTGAGTGGTGCCAAAACGACAGCGGCGAAGGGTGTGGAGGATCGACCGGACCTGGGGATCGGGTGCCACGCACGTCCCCGAGTCCCGGAGCCCTGCGGGTGGAACGTCCGACGGCAAGATGCGCCGGTCGGGTGATTCGCCAGCGGGGCGATCGGTTGGGACGCCGAGACTTTGCCGAGGAGCCCCCCAAGTGGGGATGGTCGGGCGATCCGAGTTGGCCGGCGGAGGGTTTCGCGGTCGCGGTTTGAACGCGACGGACCGCGACGCAACGGCCGGGCGGCTCGAGCCTGTTGGATTCCGTCCCCTGGACCCTGGATTTCTCAGCGGACCTGTTTCGACCGACACAAAGAGGATCTTCATGGCCCGTATTCGCCGACATCGCCGTGATACGGTCCAGAGCCCCCTGGAGACCTATCTCCGGGAGATCAACGAGATGGCTCTGCTGACCGCGGATGAGGAAAAAGAACTGGCCCACCGGATCGCGCGGGGGGACGATCAGGCGCGAGACCGGATGGTCCGTGCCAATCTTCGCCTTGTGGTGAACATTGCCCGGGGCTACATCGGCAAGGGGCTCGCGCTCCAGGACCTGATCGAGGAGGGAAACCTCGGCCTGCTCCGCGCGGTGCAGGGGTTCGATCCGGCGGTCGGAACGCGGTTTAGCACCTACGCGAGCTACTGGATCAAGCAGTCGATCAAGCGAGCGCTGGTCAACACGGCCAAGCCGATCCGGATACCGGCCTACATGGTCGAGTTGCTCTTCAAGTGGCGTCGGATGGCCGCAGAGCTTCAGGAATCGCTCGGGCGTCCGGCCAGCGTTGACGAGATCGCGCGGGCCCTGAAGCTCCCGAAGAAGAAGCTGGCGATCGTCAAGAAGGCGATCAAGGTTTACAACCTGGTCCCGCAGACCGACCAGCCGGAGAACGGCTGGAGCCTGGGCGAGATGCTGATGGACGAACGCGTCCGGACGCCCGATGTGGTGATGGTCGAGGCGGACAACCTTCGCCTGGTCCTCGACCGACTCGAGGAGATGGATAAGCGGGAAGCGACCGTTCTTCGCATGCGGTTCGGGCTAAACGACT
Source organism: Planctomycetales bacterium (assembly GCA_027451455.1). GTDB lineage: Bacteria > Planctomycetota > Planctomycetia > Isosphaerales > Isosphaeraceae > JAKAUH01. Next base: position 1,581 of record DAIDJI010000493.1, read on the forward strand.
CGCCGCCGAAGACGCTCAAGGAGATCGGTGAATCGCTCGGCCTGACCCGCGAGCGGGTCCGGCAGATCGAAAACGAGGCGCTTGGGAAGCTCTCGGCGTCGCTTCAGGCCGATTGAAGCCAGGGCCGGCAGGGGTTTCACCAGGTCGTCGAGCCCGCCCAGGTCCCGACGGGCCGGGCTCGAGTGGTTGACCCTCGGTGACCTTCGCGGCGGATGGCATGAGCCAGCTTCCAGGCGGCGAGAGCCAATCCGAGGCCGAGGACGGTGGCCACCGCAAGCGGGAGAGCAAGCCCTCGATCAGACGTCGTCTCGACGGCAAAGAGGTTTGTCAGCGGTTTCTCGCCCGAGAAATCCCGGGTAAACTCGCCCCGGAAGGTGCTATTCGCCTGGGGAATGATTCGGAGGTACGCCTCGGGACCAAACGCCCCGGCGAGCTTTCCTCCCTCGATTTGCATGTTGAGGCCGAACGTCTCGGGATCCTTTAGCAGGTCGCGGGCCTGCCCCGCCAGGCCAAACGCGATCGGGCGTCCCGCGAGGAGCAAGCCCTCGTAGGTCTGGTTGTTGATCACCACGGTCCCTCGGATCTCGAACCGATTCAGTGGACTCTCGATCAACCGCCCGCTTCGGTCGAGCTTCAATTGCACCCATTGCATCAGCGTGCCGTCGCTGTCCGGCCCCATCGGAATCAGGTCGCGGCCGGATGGCCCGAGCGAGATCAGGTGGGGCGCGTTGATCAGCGCGAAGGTGCCGGTCTGGGTGGCCGGATCAAAGACATAAGTCTGAGATCCGCTCACGTCTCCCGCAATTTCCGGGAACGATCGACCCGGTGCCGCCCGGATGAGATCGGCCCGAGCGGGCGCAAGGACACAGGCGAGCAAGAGGCTCGCAAGGATACCGGATCGGACGACGAGGATGCACATCCGTTGCATGAGAACGCCCTCTGCTCGACGCGTCGGGTTCTGTCATCGTCCGGTGCGACCGTGACCCAGAGGCGCACACGAAGGGATACGCCATCCGAGGCGTTTCCGATCAGGTGCGTCAGAAACTGGGCCCCGGCTTCATGGGGCTGGGCGACGACGTGGGGGCCGGCACGGTGTCGGTCGGGCGATGTTCCTTGGTGTCCATTCGGCAGAGGGTCCCGAGGCAACTCCCGAGCGAGGCGACCTCCCTTTTCCTGGACTCTGAGAAGCAAGCTCGACTCACGCCGGCCAGGCGGCTGACCTCCTTTTCCGGGGCCTACCGTCCTATCGGGTGGGTATCTTAATCCGATCACAGATCCTGTCAACGCGAAGATCGAGTCGACCGAACGTGGGAACGTGGGCGTGAGGCACGACCAAGAGCCGATCCCTACTTCTATGAGGCTGGTCGTTGTATCCTTGGCACATGATCGTCAAGGATGTCCGATGTCTCCGGGTCGGCGTGCTGGGCTGCGGCCCGATCGCCCAGGCTGCGCACCTCGACGCCGTCCGCAAGGCACGGAACGCCGAGTTGTATGCGATCTGCGATGTCGCCGACGAACTCCGCGAGCGGATGAAGGCCGTTCATCAACCTCGGGTCGCCTACCGCGAATACGAGGAGATGCTGGTGGATCCGGAGGTCGAGGCGGTGATCGTCGCAACCGCCGACGCCTTCCACGTCGAAGCCGCCCGAGCGGCGATCGAGGCCGGGAAGCATGTTTTGGTTGAGAAGCCTCTGGGGATTTCCGTTGAGTCGTGCCGGGAGCTTCGGGACATCGCGGCCAGGGCCGGGATCGTGGCGCAGGTCGGCAACAACCGACGATTCGACCCGGGGATCGCTTTCGCCAGGCGCTTCATCACCGAGGAGATTGGCACGCGGATCTCGATCAAGGTTTGGTATCACGACTCACTCTACCGCTATACGATGACGGACAACTTGCAACCGATCCCGATCGCGAGCGAGTCGTCCCGACGTCCGCCGGGAAATCCAAAGGCCGACCGCCGCCGATATTTCCTGCTCACTCACGGGAGCCACCTGGTGGACACAGCGCGCTGGCTCGGAGGGCCGATCGCGGGCGTTCGGGCCCGCCGACTCGAACGATTCGACGCCTTCTGCTGGTTCATCTCGGTCGATTTCGAGGACGGGACGCTCGGTCATCTCGACCTGCAGATTCCTGTTCGAGGCGATTTTCGAGAGGGCTTCCAGGTCTTCGGCGAGGGAGGGAGCGTCGAGGGACGGGTGCATCTGCCCTGGTATCACAAATCGAGCGACGTGGAAGCTTTTTTGGCCCGCGACCGCCAGTACCGGCGCGTTCTGGGCGAGGACGCGCACACTTACAAGCTTCAGGTCGAAGGGTTCGCCGCGACGATCCTCGGCGAGAAGCCGCTGGTCGGGGCCACATTCGACGACGGACTCGCGGCAGTGCAGACGTTGGTCGCGATCGCCCGATCGGTGGAGACCGGCGAATTTGTCCGGCTGGCGGATGCCAGTGGAGAAGTCTGATGCACCTCGGGATCATGGCAAGGACGTTCCCTCGGTCATCGCTCGAGGAAACCCTCGACGCGATTGCCGACCTCGGCATCAGGCACGTCCAGTTCAACTTCTCGTGCGCCGGGATGCCAACACTCCCCGATCGGATCGACGAGGATCTCTGCATTTGGATCGCGCGTGGCTTCCGCGAACGCGGACTCACCATGGCGGCGGTCTCAGGGACGTTCAACCTCTGCGACCCGGACGCGGCCCGGCTTGCCATGAACCTGCGGCGACTGGGTCTCCTGGCTGCCGCCTGCCGATGGCTCGACACCCGGATCGTCACCCTCTGTACGGGTACGCTCGACCCGGCCGATCTGTGGAACTGGCACCCTGGGAACGTCCGCCGGTCGACCTGGGAGACCCTCATCAACTCGATGCGGGAGGCTGTGAAACTCGCCGATCGGCACGAGGTCATACTGGCCTTCGAGCCTGAACGGAACAACGTGGTCTACTCGGTGGCCAGGGCGCGGATGTTGCTCGACCAGATTGGCTCGCCCTGGCTGAAGGTCGTTCTGGACGCGGCCAACCTGATGACCGCCAGCATCAGCGCGAGCACCGGGCTGGCGAGCGCGGACCTGCTCAAGGACCTCAAGTCCGGTCACCTGCTCGGCGCGCACCCCCGCCGGCAGTTCGTCGCCCAGTTCCTCGGCATCTTCACGGGC
>DAIDJI010000494.1 GCA_027451455.1 Planctomycetales bacterium
GCAACGGACGACCCCCGCCCCACCCGCCCCATCAAAACCCCGAGCCTGAATTTCACAGAGCGCCCGCACCAACCATCCGCCTCCTTGGGATTGTCTCCTCGCTTGCGTTGAGCCACCAACGCGACTAACATTTGGAGGTGCTGCCAGAATGTTGTCACTCCGATTCGTGCCTATCTCCTCCCCGGAGATGCCGAGAGAACCCACCAAATATGATGGACGAACGCTCGGAGAGCCAGCGCCAACCGATCGCCTGGTTGGCAGGATTTTTCGTCGCCGCCGCAATTATCCCGATGACATCGGGTTGCGGTTCGTCCGATACGCCTGTCTCGGACGAGGCCGTGAAATCGTCACGCATCTATCGTCTCTCACATGATCGAGTAGACAACTCGATCAAGGCGCAGGAGACGAAGAAGTCGTCTCGCCGCGGAGGTCACTGAACCCTCGACAAAATGGCGGCCCTGTCGTCGCCGCCAAGGTCTACTTCCTCCGCTCTCCCTGAAAAGGAGCTCATTGATGTCGAAAAGTCAATTTCAGCGAGGTTCCCGTTCGGCCTTTACGCTGATTGAGTTGCTGGTGGTCATCGCGATCATTGCCGTGCTGATCGCGTTGCTCTTGCCGGCTGTGCAGGCGGCCCGAGAGGCCGCACGACGCGCCCAGTGCACCAACAACCTCAAGCAACTGGCGCTCTCCTGCCACAATTACGACAGCTCCAATGGATGTTTCCCGCCCGGCTCGATCGAGTTGATCATGTACGGCGGATGGGGGTCGGGTAGCCCGGATCACGCCCATGCCGTCTGGATCGCTCTCCTGCCGTACATCGAGGGTGGAACGCTCTACAATTCTTACAACGACAAGCTAGCATCGCTCTACTGCGCCAACACGACGGTGGTCTCGACCGGGCTCCGAACCCTGGAATGCCCGAGCGACGCGCTCGCCGGCATCGGCGTCCCGCAAGGTCCGCCGGGTACCTTCAGCGGCTGGTGCCCTGGCTCGAACCCGATCATGCACTACTGCTCCTACGGCGGGAACATGGGCCTGTTCCTCACCGACGACACGGGCCCGAACGACCCCAAGCGTCCGACGATCCTCAATTCTTACGAGGGGACGATCCACCCGCTGAGTCCGGTTCGGATCTCCGAAATCACCGACGGGACCAGCAACACAATCCTTCTGATCGAGTCGCCTTACGGGATCAATTACCCGGGAGTCGGTGGGGCGCACTGGTGGATCCAGGCGATCCCGGGGCAGACGATGTTCACGGCGTATTACCCGATCAACGTTCAGGTTCCCTATAACTTCGACGCCAACATCAGCTATTACGGCGTGGCGAACGCATCGGGCGGCAGTTTCCACCCGGGCGGGGCCAACTTCGCCTTCAGCGACGGATCGGTGAAGTTCCTCAAGAACTCGATCCAGAGCTGGCAGGTCCAGGCCCCGAACTACACCTCGCCGTACGTCTACGTTAACGGCAGCGCCCCCACTGCCGGGGTACCTGGTCCGGACCAGACCTGGCAGGTCGTGATGCCGGCCGGCCAGAGCCTGCCGGTCTACCAGGCGCTGGCGACCCGTCGCGGCGGCGAGATCGTCAGCTCCGACCAGTATTGAGCGGTCCTCACACGATCGGAGTCAACAAGGCGCCCCGCCGGGCTGATCCCGCGCGGGGCGTCCGCTTGCGCGGGAGGTCTTGCCGATGAGACGATGGGCTGTCCCGACGAGCCTCGCCCTCTCGGCGGTCGCCATCGCCGGGCTCGTCATCACCTTTCTGGCACCCGATCGATCTCCTCCGATCCGGACGGTCGCGAACGCGAGTCCGGCCCCGAGATCCGACCCTCCGCCGCACGCCGTGCTCGAGGGCGATCCCGTTTTTCGGTTTGGGATCAAGCCACAGAAAGCCGCCTTCACCCGGTCGTGGACCATTCGCAACGACGGCAAGGGCCCGCTCATCGTGGAGCCCGAACCGGCGGGCTGCTCGTGTGTCGAGGTCGAGCTACCCAGGCTCTCGCCCGAAGCCGAAGGCCACCGCCTGATCATTCCGCCCGGAGGACGATCGTCGATCGAGTTGACCTGGAAGACCCGTGACTTCGACGGTCCCTATCGATGGCCGCTGACGCTGCTGACGAACGATCCCAACTCGGAACGGCGAAGGATCACCTTCCTCGCCGAGGGGGTGGTCCGGCCCCCGGTCGCGATCGATCCCAAGGACGGCCTCAGCCTCGGCGAGATCTACCCCGACGAGGCCGAGCATCGCGGAACGGTCACCATCTACTCGCCCGATCGGGCCGACCTGAAAATCAAAGGGATCGTCGGCTCGCGTCCCGGCCTCCTTGATTGCTCGCCACGCCAACTCTCGCCCGACGAGGCCCACGCGATCGGTGCGGCGGCCGGGTATCGGCTGGAGGTCGTCCTCAAGCGCGGGATGCCGCCCGGCTCGTTCCGCGAGATCGTCGAGGTCCAGACCGACCACCCCGGGGGACGGACCCTTACCTTCCCGGTCACCGGGCGGATGATGCGGCCGATCGCCATTCTCCCCGAGCGCCTTCGAATGCTAGCGGTCCGCTCCTCGGCCGGGGGCGAAACCTCGGCGCGGATCGTGGTCCGCAAGCACCGCAGGACGGAATTTCGCCTGGTTCAGGCTCCCTCGCCGGTCTCGGTCGAGATAATCCCCGAAGATCGTCCGGCGCCGAGTGGGACTTACCGGCTCCGCGCACGGATCGCGCCTGGGACCGCAACCGGATCGTTCCGCGGCGTCATCGTCCTGAAGACCGACCACCCCGACGAGCCCGAACTGACCCTTCCGATCGAGGGGTTCATCGTGGGGGACGGCTAATCGGCCCGCAACGCCCGCCCTGGTCCGGCTCAGACCCAACCGTGCCGCTTCCGGAGCCACCATTCCATCGTCAGAAGCGCTGTGAAGATCAGGAGAAACGGCCAGTTGTCCCAGACGCGCTTCTCCTGATACGTGACCGACTCGGTGTATCCGGCCTTCGCCAGCCCCTTCAAAAACGGGACGAGCTTCTCGGGCGTTACCGATTCCCCCTCGGTCGCCTGCGCGATCTGCCGGGCGAGATTCAGGTCGGCGGCCGGGTTTTCGAGCTCGCGGTCGTCCTCGAAGACGAGGAACCGCGCCGTGTCCCGGCCGAGCTCCTGGCCATCGCGCTTGGCGACGACGGTCAGCACGTAATTGCCCGGCTGGGCCAGCTTCTTGTCGGCGAAGATGTCGCCTTTCCCCTCGTCGCCCTGGTTGAGCACCCGGATCGGCTGGTCGACCTTCGGGTCCGACTTCTCGCGTTCGACGTGCGCCTCGTAGGTCACTCCGGGGATGGCGGCGCCCTTGGAGTCGTGGGCCGTGACGGTCAGCTCGGCCTTCTCGCCGAGGGCGAGCCGGCGGCGATCGATGGCGACCTTCACCTGGTTATCCCCCTCGTTTTCCTTGTGTGCCAGCCAGAAGACCGACTGGCGCCAGAATTTCCGATGGGCCAGCCGGCTTTCCTCCGACGATCGATACCAGATCCAGGTATCGCCCCCGTAGGCGATCGATCGGCCCTTTCCGACCTCCATCGTCGCCATCAGCGGCTCGGGGTTGGGACCCGGCGTCTCGGCCAGAATGCTCGCACCCTGCTTCACGTCGCTGAACCGGTTGGTCCCCAGGATCGGCTTCATCAGGTCCCAGATCCGGGCCGTCTCGGTCCGGTTCGAGCCGACCTGGAGCAGGTAGTTCTCCAGCCCCCTCGCGTTCGGGACGAACTTGATCCCGCCCTCCGGCTCGTTCTGGCCGTCGCCGGCGGCGATCTTCACGGGTAGGACGTCGGCGATCGGCGTCTCCGCCCATCCCCCCTCGCCGAAGCTGTTGTGCCCGCCGAGCATCATCAGCCCCGCCCCCTGGCGGACCGACTCGGCCATCATCTGCTGCTGCCGCTCGGTCAGGAAATCGGCCGGGAGATCGCTGAGAATATAGGCGTCGTACCGATGCGGCGCAAACTCGGCGTCATCGACCGCGCCCCGGTTCCCCTCGGCCCTCGCCTTGATCACCAGCGCCTCGACGTGGATGTCCTGCGAACTGGCGATCGAGAGCATCAGGTACTTGTAGTCCCAGGAGAAGTTCGACCCCTGAAGGAACAGCACGTTCAGTCCGCCGCTCAGAACCGTGACATACGTGCTGATCTCATTGTTCGACTTCAGCACCTCGCCATCCTGGGGCTTCACCCGAAGCGTAACCAGCTTCTCGCCAGCCGACTGCGGCTTGTAAACCAGCCCCTTGATCGGGACCACGCCGGAGCCGTCCGGAATCTTCACCTTCGTCTGAGCGACCGGAACCGGCGTCCCCTCGACCATCAGCTCGACATCGAGCGTCTGGTTGGCGAACCCGCGGGCCTGAAGTGTCCCGGTGACCTCCAGGTTGTTCTTCACGAAGACGGTCGGACCCGCGACGATGTTCTTGAGCATCACGTCGCGGGCGCCGGCTGAGGCGCTCTCGGTTCCGAGCGCGACCGTCACCACCGGAATCCCGCTGGCCTTCAACTGGCGGGCCGCGGTCATCGGGTTGATCCCGGTGTTCGACTTGAAGTCGGAGAGAACGATGACCCGGGCCGTCCGCCGGTCGGCCTGCTCCTGCCGGTTGCGCACTTCCAGAAGCGCGGAGCCGAGCCCCGAGGCCTTCCCCTTCGGCTCCGCCTTCGCCAGGAGGTCCTCGTCCTTCGGCTCGACCAGTGACGAGTCAAACGTGTAAA
>DAIDJI010000495.1 GCA_027451455.1 Planctomycetales bacterium
GTTGAACGCGTTCGTGCTCTTGTCCAGAAAATGACCGACCGCTCGGGCGCCGTCCTCGGCGCTCCGGCACGGGTGAATGTTCTACGGCTCAACCTGGCCCTCGACGACGAGAGAACCGGGCCGCGATAATCGATCTGGAGGCGATCCCATGCCCGCGACCGAGCTGCCGCGACCGACCCCCGAGCAGTTCCTCTCGCTGATCCGCCGCCAGAACCGCGGCCGGCTGAAGGTCTACCTCGGCTCGGCCGCTGGGGTCGGCAAGACCTATGCGATGCTTCGCGAGGGGCACCGATTGAAGGCGCAGGGGGTCGACGTCGTCGTCGGCCTGGTCGAAACGCACGGCCGTCTCGAGACCACCGAGCAGCTTCATGATCTGGAAGTCATTCCCCCTCGCGTGATCGAATACCGTGGCGTGAAGCTCCGAGAGATGGACACCGCAGCCATCCTCGCACGACGACCAACGGTCTGCCTGGTCGACGAACTGGCCCACACCAACGCCCCCGGCAGCCGGCATCCCAAGCGGTATCAGGACGTCGAGGATCTGCTCCACGCCGGGATTCACGTGATCACGACGGTCAACGTTCAGCACATGGAGAGCCTCTACGACCAGATCGAGCGATCCACCGGCGTCCGGGTTAAGGAGCGATTCCCCGATCGCGTACTCGCCGAGGCCGACCAGATCGTGAATGTCGATGTCTCGGTCGAGGACCTGATCGAGCGGCTGAACACCGGCAAGATCTACCCGGCCGAGCGGATCGGCCCTGCGCTGGCGAACTTCTTTACGCCGACGAACCTCACCCGGCTCCGCGAAATCACGCTCACCGAGATCGCCCACCTGATTGACCGGCGGAACCGTCGGGCCGAGGCCGACCAGTACCCGGTCTCGGCAACCGATCGCGTGATGGTAGGGCTCTCCAGCCGGAGCCCCAACGCCCCCGCCCTGCTCCGCAAGGCGGCTCGGATCGCCGATCGACTCAACGTCCCCTGGTACGCTGTCTACATCCAGATCCCCGCCGAGGACATGACTCGAATCGACGCCTCGACGCAACGGCTGATCAGCAACCACCTCGAACTGGCCCACCAGCTCGGCGGGATTCAGATGACGTTCCGCGGACCGGACGTCGCCAGCACGATGCTCGCCTTCGCCCGTGAGTACGCGATCAAGATCATCGTCGTCGGCAAGACCCGGCAGCCCTGGTATCGTCGCCTCTTCGGCCGGACGATCCTCGAGCATCTCGAGCGCGAGGCGGAAGGCATCGATATCCTTATCGCCGATGTCTAGAATGATGCCGAGGGGATCCATTCAGGCTCGACCCTCGGGAGGTTTTCATGCCCATTCGAATCGCGAGTACGATGATCCTCGCGGCCGTCGCCGCGGCGTCCTTCGCCATGATCGGCAAGACGACCCCGATCCCATCCCCGGCCGTCCCGCCGCCCGTGAAGGCGCCCTCGGCCGCGCCGACCATCGCGAAGGAACCACAAACCAAGGACAAAGTCATGAAAAAGGCGACATTCGGCGCCGGCTGCTTCTGGGGTGTCGAGGCGACGTTCCGCCGCATCCCCGGCGTGGTCGATACGGCCGTCGGCTACGCGGGTGGATTCACTGAGAATCCGAGCTACAAGGACGTCTGCACCGATCAGACCGGCCACGCCGAGGTCGTCCAGGTCGAATACGACCCGGCGAAGGTCTCCTACGCCCAGCTCCTGGAAACTTTCTGGAAGTCGCACGACCCGACCCAGGTCAACCGACAGGGCCCCGATCACGGGACCCAGTACCGGACCGTGATCTTCTACCACGACGACGAGCAGAAGGCCGAGGCCGAGACCTCGAAGCAGAAGCTCGACGCGAGCGGCAAGCTTTCGCGCCCGGTCGCCACTCAGATTGTTCCTGCCGGTCCATTCTACCGGGCTGAGGACTACCACCAGCGCTATCTTGAGAAGCGCGGGCTGGAGAATTGCCACATCTGAGGCAAGAGCGGCGGCCCGATACCGCGATCGTCCGCCGCCCTCTATCGAACGGAATCAATGGCCTGTCAATTCGTTGACCAGCCGATCGGCGTGGTAGACAGAGCGCAGCGCTTCGAGAATCCCGCGCGAGTCCACCGAGACCGCGCGGGCCTGCCGTTCGTCGTAGCCGAAATCCAGGACAAGCGACTGGATATTCCCATCGAAGATGAGCCCGACCACCTCGTTCTTACGGTTCACGACCGGGCTGCCCGAGTTACCGCCGATGATATCGGCCGTTGAGACGAAGTTCAGCGGAGTTTGAAGCGCGAGCTTGCCCGACTCGAGCGCCTTGTGCCAGCTAGTCGGTAATTCGTAGGGCGGCTTCTCGCCGTGGGCCTTCGCGTGCTCAAACGCCCCGCCGATCGTCGTGTAAGGTGGGATGGCCTTACCGTCCTGCTCATAACCCTTCACCACGCCGAACGCCAGCCGGAGAGTGAACGTCGCGTCCGGGTAGACAGAATCCCCCTTGGTCTCGAAGAGGGCGCGGGCAATGATCGCGTAGTTGGCCGCCTCCACACCCTCGATCTCGTCTTCACGGATCTTTCGGAGACGGCGGGCCTCGGCATCCACGGCGAGCGCCAGCTTGATCATCGGGTCATCCGATTCCTCAATAGCCGCCATCCCGCCGGCCGCGAGCTTCTTCCGGGTCTCGACGTCGGCCAGCTTCGTCCCTTGCACCAGCTCTCGGGCGGCCTGAGCGGGCGTCCGGCCTCGGAGCACCTTCTCAACCATCGGGGCCTCGGGCATCGCCTGCTTCCAGTCGGCCAGCGAGTGCGCCAGCTTGGCTTCCTCGAACGCCGAATAGATCGGGGCCGGTGAGTACAGTCCGAGTTCGAGCGATTCCAGGTTCGACTCGCGGTATTCCTTCAATCGCTCGGCGTTCGGCTTTCCCTTCTCGGCGGCGAGCCGAACCAGGCTGCGCGCGACGTCGAACAGCGTTGAATCGAATGCCCATCCACGCTCCAGGTACGACCACGGTTTCATGATCCGGGCGGTCGTCTTCTGAGCCTCGGCGATCCGGTCCCAGGCCGAGGCGCGGGGATCGCCGGGCTTACTCGCGGCCGTCACCCGGTCGCGAAGCTCGGCCTCGATCTGCCGCTTCCGGTTCAGGAACTCGTCGTCCTTCAACCCCGCATAGCCCCCGATCCGCGCCTTCCGGCTGTTCTGGATACTGAACAGTTCCTCCTGCGCCTGACGAGCCTGCTCGGCACCCTGCCTGCCGAACTCTAGCAACAACGATTCTTTCTTCATCAGGAAGTCGAGAAGGAACGGGAACTGATTGTCACGCAGACACTCAAGGCTGGCGACTGTATTCAGCCGGTCCGTCCGACCCGGATGCCCGGCGACGAAGATCAGCTCGCCGTCCCTGGTCCCATCGGCGCTCCACTTCAAGTGGTGCTCGACCTTCGCCGGCTTGTCGTCCTCGTAGGCGCGGAAGAAGCAGACGTCGAGGTCATATCGCGGATACTCGAAGTTATCGGGATCGCCCCCGAAGAACGCGATGTCGAACTCAGGAGCGAAGACCAGCCGGACATCGGTGTACTTCTTGTACGTATACAGGTGATACTGCCCGCCCTGGTAAAGGGTGACGACATCGTTCCGCAACTTGTTGACGTCGGTCGCTTCTTTCTCGATCCTGGCCATCGCCTTGCGCCTGGCCTCGCCGGCCTGGGCGTCGTCCATCTCGGGGCCGACCTCGCGGTTAACCTCGACGGTGACGTCTCGGATTCCGACCAGGACGTTCAATTCGAGGTCAGGTGCGCGGACCTCGTCCTCGCGACGTGCGGCGAAAAAACCGTCGTGGTGGTAGTTTTTGCCAGCCGTGCTTAGCTTTGAGAGCGTGTCGGCCCCGACATGATGGTTCGTCATGATCAGGCCGTCGCCTGAGACGAACGAGCCCGAACCGCCATTATTAAAGCGGACAGCCGACGATCGCAGGTGATCGGCCCATCCCGGCGGTGGCTCGAAGCCGTACTTCTCCTTTAAATGAGCCAGCGGTAGCCTGTTAAACAACCACATCCCCTCGTCGCCACGAACCATCGGCGAGGCGAGCAAAAGGGCAACGCCTGCGAAGAGCAGGACAACGGCATGCGGCATCGGTAACCTCATCACGGCGGTCTCCTCCAGTCGATCGGAAGCGTTCTCCCGGCCCCTGTCAGCGTATTCCAGCCATTCCCCCCGGGACAAGGCTCCTCGACGGCTTTCCCGCCCTGCGTGGCCAGGTTGATCTTGGAGGTTCGGGGCTTTCCGGTTCTACTCGGCCCCGACAGGTCACAATCGGGAGGACCGAACATGGCCGTGGACATGCAAGAACGCAATGCGCCCACTGCGACGATGGCCGATCCGCAAGACTTCATCGCCTCGACGTACTTCCACCAGGGGACGGAATTGCTCCGCCGGGGTGCGTTCGCCGAGGCCGAGACCTACCTGCGCGAGGTGGTCCGGATCTGGCCAAACCATCCAGGCGCTCTGAACAACCTGGGGACGTCTGTCTGGCAGCAAGGCCGGGCGCGCGAGGCCGAGGCGATCTACCGACGGGCCCTCGACGAGGCGCCCGACGATTTCGGCATACTGAACAACTGCGGCAACGCCCTTTGGGAGCAGACCCGGCCGGAGGAGGCGATCCCGTTCTACCACCGGGCGCTCGAGATCCGCCCTGAGGCCGCGGAAACCCAGATGAATCTCGGCGTGGCCCTCTCTGACCTTGGTCAGTTCGACGA
>DAIDJI010000496.1 GCA_027451455.1 Planctomycetales bacterium
GCCGCCAGGCGCGCATAGCATTGTCGCGAGAGCCGGTCACGCCAGCTGGGGCGGCGGGCCGGGACCGCTCGCCGGGCTTCGCCGGCCATCCTGCCCGGAGTCGGCCGGGACCGCGGACAACGAACCAGTATAGCCGAGCCCCGAGACGGAGGCGATCCGACTTGGCCTGCGCCCGATGCCACTTGGCCCACGAACTGACCCGAGATACAGTGGAATCCGGCGGATCGCGGCGATTGGGGCGACGCGTCCGAGCGACGCGGCAGCTTCGGGCGTAACGCCAGAGGAAAGACGCCGGCGATGGAGATCCTGGGGATCGGCACCGATATCGTGGAGTGCCCGCGGATCGGGAAGATGATCGAGCAGCACGGCGAACTCTTCTTGCGCCGGATCTACACCGAACGCGAGATCCGCTACTGTCAGGCGAGAAAGCACGCGATCGAGCACTTCGCCGGGCGATGGGCCGCCAAGGAGGCCATTCTCAAGGCGATCGGGACGAGGCGGAGCCAGGGGATCGCCTGGACCCATGTCGAGGTCCGCAACGGGTCCGATGGCCGCCCTCAGGTCCTCATCGGCGGCGCAGCACGCGACCTCGCTCGCGATCGCGGGATCGCCGATATCCTGATCTCGATCTCGCATTGCCGAACGTACGCGACCGCTTATGCCCTGGCTGTCGGTCGACGTGACGCCGAGGGGGCCGCGGAAGGCTGAACCCTTACGGGCTCCGACCGTTTGACTCCATCGCCTTCTCGATGTCGTCGAGCGGCACCCCTTCGAGCCGCCCGCCCAGAAGCGCCGAGAGTTGCAATCCGACCAGGACCTCGCTCGATCCCTTCCCGTCGGCGATCATATCGAGATAAGGCGCTGCGCCTACCAGGACGGCGCGGGGCTTTCCGTGGACCGTCAGCACATAGCGAACGGTTCCATCTTCCAGGTCCTTGAGAATCCCGGGTAAATTCTGATGCAGCTCCCGGCTCCCGATGATCCGGACGGGGGATTCGGGACTCCTGGGGGCGGCATTTCGAGGCTTCCTCCGGCGTGAGGGCCGTTGCATGCGCGGAATCCATCTCCGTCAGGAGAAACGACGCGTGCCGGCGCGGCGCTATCCGTGGCCAATCGATGCGGCGTCTGGGCTCGTTCCCCGCAGTCCCGACGGACCGCGAGAACCGGACAGGAATCCAGAACCTGTCAAGATCCCCGGGCAGTGACCGGCATCGGGATGACCGCTCCGACCCGATTGTCGGAGACTGTGTCAAGTCCCGCCCGGCGACCGGCATTGCAGAAAGCCGTCTCTTCGATGCGATCGAGAATGGACGTGCTTGCCGCCAAGGGCGAAAGTATTGTACATCCGAGAGGCCCGATTGCAAGAGAGCCGGTTGAGGGCTTCTCAGACGGACTCAACCGCGAGGGCAACCGCCTCTCCCCCGCCAATGCAAAGAGAGGCCACCCCGCGACGTCCGCCGGTTTGCTTCAGGGCGTGCATGAGGGTAACGAGAATCCGGGCTCCACTTGCCCCGATCGGGTGTCCCAGGGCCACGGCGCCACCGCGGACGTTGAGCCGATCAGGCGGTATCGAGAGTTCCTGCGCGGCGACCATCGCGACCACGGCGAAGGCCTCGTTGATCTCGAAGAGGTCAACCTGGTCGATCTTCCATCCCAGGCGATCGAGCAGCTTGCGGACGGCGAAGACCGGAGCCGTCGTGAACCATTCTGGCTCCTGACTGTGGGTGGCCGCGCCGACGATCCGGGCCATCGGTGCGGCATCGATCCGCGCTCGGAGATCGTCGGAGATCAGGAGTAAGGCTGAGGCGCCGTCGCTGATGCTGGAGGCATTGCCGGCGGTGATGGTCGACTCCGCCCTTTCGCCGAACGCCGGCTTCAAGCTCCGGAGTCGCGTCTCGTCGAAACGCGATGGGCCCTCATCTTCCTGGACGACCGTAGGCCCACCCCGACCCTCGATCTCGACCGGGACGATCTCGTCACGAAAGGCCCCGCTGGCCATCGCCTCGCGAGCCCGGAGGAAGCTCCGAACGGCATGATCGTCCTGCGCCTGACGAGTCATCCCGAACGTCGAGGCACAGGCGTCGCCGCAGGTTCCCATGTGTTTCTGATGGTAAACGTCCCAGAGGCCATCCTGGATCATCGCGTCAATGAGTTCACCGTGTCCAAGGCGGTATCCGGACCGGGCCCGTGTCAATAGATAGGGGGCGCGGCTCATGTTCTCCATCCCGCCCGCGATCACAACACCGGCCTCGCCCAGCCGGATCGCCTGGTCGCCCAGCATGACGGCCTTGAGACCCGAGCCGCAGACCTTGTCGACGGTCGTTGCGCCCACGGAGTTCGGCAGTCCACCGTACAGAGCGGCCTGTCGGGCAGGATTCTGGCCGAGGCCGGCGCCGATGACGTTGCCGAAGATCACCTCGTCCACGCTCGACGGGTCGATTCCGGTCCGACGGAGCAACGCGGCGATGCAGGCTGCACCCAGTCGAGGAGCCGGCACGCTCGCGAGCAAGCCGTTCATCGACCCAATCGGGGTCCGGACGCCGTCGATGATCCAGGTCGGCATTGTCACGAATCTCCGACGTCCGACGAGGCTGGGGCAGGGGAGGTCCCCTGAACGGGCTTCGGTTCCGTTTTCCCAGCCGGCTTGCTTGCGGCCTTCGGGACACCCGTCGCCGGCCGCTTGCTGACGCCCCGCGACCGCTTCGTCCGCGTTCGACGAGCGGCAGTCGTGTCAGGCTTCCCTCCGTAATAATTTTGATGATACTCCTCAGCGCGATAGAAGGCCTTCATCGGCAGGAGGAGGGTCACGATAGGTGCCCGGTAGGCACCTGATGCGGTCAGCTCTCGATACGACTTCAGTGCCGCCTTGCGCTGCTCTTCGTTGTGATAGAAGATCGCCGAACGGTACTGGGTGCCGACGTCGGGCCCTTGCCGGTTCCACTGGGTCGGGTCGTGGCCGTGCCAGAAGACGCGGAGCAATTGCTCGTACGAGACGACCGAGGGATCGTAGGTCACCTGAACGACCTCAATGTGCCCGGTGTCCCCCTCGTGGACCATCTCATACGAAGGATGGGCGACACGTCCGCCCGCGTAACCGGAGACCGCCGAAACAACGCCGGGGAGCCATTCGAACTCCGCCTCGACGTGCCAGAAACAACCCGCGCCGAAGGTGGCCTTCTGGAGACGAGGGGCCGACGGATTGGTCGAATCGCCGGGCGAGGTCTGGGATCGACCGGAGGGGTCGTCGGCCTGCGCGAACGGATCGCTTGGTTCGGACGCGGCCGTGGTGGCCCCCACGCCGCTCGACGAGGACTTGGCCGCATCCTGCTGGGCCCACGCCCCGGACGCCAATCCGGCGACAATCCCGAGAGTCAGGCCGGCCTTCCAAAATCGTACGGTCATGGCACGATCTCCCCGTATCCCTCCCCATCTTCGGGGTTTGCGACCTGTCGCGGCGCCGCGTCGGCCGGGGGACGGTGTCATTTCGAGGCCAGGAAAGATGCGTCGATCTCCACAGATCCTGATACCGATCCCTTCAACATAGACCGTTGCCCGGGACGATTCAAGATGGACGACGACACCAACCAACTTCGATTGCCATCCGCGAGGGCCGCCGACATAATCCCGCCTCCCGCCGGACGTCGAGTCGAAAGAGCAAGGAGGATGTCATGCGCCCGATCGGACGATGGTGGATCCTGGTTCCGGTGATCGGCCTGACCTGGGCGGGCGTTTGGTGGCGCGGAAAATCGGTGGATCCGTCCGTACCGATTGTAGAGCGTTCCCAACAAACGTCCTCGATTGCGGGGAGCACGGCTTCGGGGTTTTCCACCAGGGTCGTCGAGCCGAACGATCCGGTCCCGATCGTGGGTTTCGACGGGCCTCCGCAACCCGACGACGGTCCGCCCTTGCCGTCGGGACCCGTTGCCGCGAGCCCGGACGGAGTCGCCAATCTTCCCTCGATCGACGACCAGCTCCGGCAGGTGACGTCGACAGGCCCGTCCGATCCGACTGAGGCGGCTGAGCTTGCCCGCGCCTCGAGGGCGCAGCTTGCCGGAAGATTCGCCGAGGCCGAGCGCATCCTCCTGGCGAGAATACGGAGACCGGGCGTACCGCCACTGGAAGCGCGAAAACGAATCGTCGAGTTGTACTGGCTGGAAGGAAGGCTCGATGATGTGTGCGGGATGGCCGAAGAAACCTGGCGTGAGGCGATCCGAATCGGGGACCGGGACGACGCTCGTTCGATGCTCCTGCTCCGGATCGCAGCGGGGCTCTGTCGAACGGCGCCGGGACTCAATCCGATCCCGGTCGCCAAAATCGCCGAGTCGCTCGACCTGGCCATCAGCCAGTCGCCCCGGGACGACCGGGTCTGGCTCGGACGCGGATACCTGGCGATGCGGTCAGGTCGGCTGGCCGAGGCGGAATCGTGGTTTGATGCCTGCCGACGTGCATGTCCCGACGACCCGGCCGTCTGGCGAGCGTGCCTGGAATGGGCGCTGGCCGCCGACCGCGACGACCGGGCCCTGGAGGCGATGACCCACCTGCCCGCGGCCGGGGAATCCTCGGCGAGGGTCGATGAGCTTCGGGCCTGGCTGGCCGGGCATCGGGGCGACTTCGGGGCCGAGCGCGAGGCGCTGAAGCAAGTGGTTGCGGCGGATCCCGCCGCCGTCTCCGCGATCGAGCGACTGGCCGAATTTGCCGCTCGCGACGGAGACTTCGAAGCCGCCGCC
>DAIDJI010000497.1 GCA_027451455.1 Planctomycetales bacterium
GCCCGGAAAAGGGAGCCGGCCCGTCATCATGTGGTACATGGCACAGCCGAGCCCAAAGACGTCGCTCCGTCCGTCGACATCCCGGCCGCAGGCCTGCTCGGGCGACATGTAATCGACCGTCCCGACCGCGATCCCGTCGGCCGTCGCGAACGACGAGCTGGGGTCGGCCTCCATCAGCACGCCGAGACCCAGATCCAGAATCTTCACCCGACCGTCGCGGCCCAGCAGGATATTCGATGGCTTGATGTCGCGGTGGACGATCCCCTGTTCGTGCGCGTGAGCCAGGCCCATCGCCGCCTGTGCGGCGTATTCGACCATTTCCATTGGCGGGATCGGACCCTTCTTGAGCCGCTCCCCCAGGCTCATCCCCGCGACATACTCCATCACGATGTACAGGACGCGCTGGAACTGGTCGGCGTCGAAGGCCCGGACCACGTTCGGATGGTCGAGCCGGCCGACCAGTTTCATCTCACGCTGGAACCGCGCGACCACCCTTTCGTTCGAGGCGATCTCCGGAGAAATGATCTTCAGCGCCACCACCCGATCCATCATCGGGTGTCGTGCCTTGTAGACCCGCCCCATCGATCCCGACCCGATTCGATCCAGGATGATGTACCGCCCGACGATCAGTCCGTGGGGCTTGTTGTTGAGGAACTTGCGCGCCTGATAGGTCGTGAGGATGCCTTCCTTGACCAATCGCTCGGCGAGGTCAACCGTATCGAAGGGATAATCTCCCTGGATTACCTTGGCCCGGATCTCCTGGAGCTGCCGGTCCGTCAGGACCCCCGAACTCCGAATCACCGGGAGCAAGTCGAGCGGCACACTCTCGGCCGACCTCGGACGCTCGGAGCTCGCCATGAGATTCGACTCCCCGGAGAGAATGGCGGCGCCGACCACTTCGCGCCGGGCGGACCGAGGACGCCGGGTCGCGAGAGGTTCAAGGAGACCCGATCGCCCACCACCACAGGTGCTCCTCACGATACCACAAACCTCGGACCCTCTCAATCGAGCCCGGCAAGGTCCACTGCACCCGGGTGTCCACCATCGATCTCTGGACATCCCCCAGAAGGACCACTACCATGCAGCCGAAACACTCCACGTCTCGAACTTGCCCCAGGAACCACGTATGAGCGTTCCGGCCAATCCAGGCCCGGCCCTCCCGGGATTCACTCCGCAGCATGACTTCTTCATTGCCATCGACAGTGATGGATGCGTGTTTGACACAATGGAAACGAAGCACAAGGAGTGCTTCATCCCGAACATCATTCGATCGTATGGCCTGGCCTCGATTTCCAAGTACGTCCGGGAGGTCGCCGAGTACATCAACCTCTATTCGAAGCACCGGGGGCTCAATCGGTTTCCGGGGCTGGTCATGACGATGGATCTGCTGCTGGAGCGGCCTGAGGTCGTCCGGCGTCGGCCGAAGATTCCGGCGCTCGGTGGCCTGCGTGGATGGTTGGCGCGGGGGACGCCGATGTCGAATCCCGCCTTGGCGGCGGAGGTGGCGGCCTCGGGCGATCCGGACCTGGTGGCGGCGCTGGAATGGAGCGAAGCCGTGAACCGATCGATTGCCGAGATCGTCCGCGATGTCCCACCGTTTCCGTTCGTCCGTGAGGCGCTCGCGAGCATGCAGGGACATGCCGATGCCATCGTTGTCTCGGCGACTCCCGGCGAGGCGCTGGAGCGGGAGTGGGAAGAGCAAGGACTGCGTCCCCTGATCGCGACGATCGCGGGCCAGGAGATGGGGAACAAGAGGTCCGTTCTGGCGAGAGCAGCGAGCGGGCGCTATCCGGGTGATCGGATGTTGATGGTCGGCGACGCTCCGGCGGATCTGGAAGCGGCGAGGTCGGTTGGCGCCCTCTTTTACCCGATCGAGCCCGGTGATGAGGACGCCTCCTGGGAGCGGTTCTTCGACCAGGCTCTGCCGCGATTCTTCGCCGGGACTTTTGCGGGCGACTACATGAGCGAGCGAGTCACCTCGTTCCTCGAGCGGCTTCCCGATCGTCCGACCTGGCGGTTCGGCTGACGGAAACGGAAGCGGTCTCGAGACCGAGTTCTTGTGCGGTTTTTGGCGAGCCCTCGCCTGGGATGTCGTCAGTGGGACGACGGGATGCTACAATCCCCATGCGATGGGGCACGAACACTTCTCTTTCAGGAACTGGGGACGATCAGAAATGGCGACGGGGACTCAGAGTGCCGACATCGGACTGGTCGGCCTGGCGGTGATGGGCGAGAACCTCGTCCTGAACATGGAGAGTCACGGCTTCACCGTCGCGGTCTTCAACCGGACCACGTCGAAGGTCGATTCCTTCGTGGAGGGACGGGCGAAGGGGAAGAAGATCATCGGCACCCACACCGTTGAGGATCTGGTCGGGGCGCTGAAGCGGCCGCGTAAGGTCATGATCATGGTCAAGGCGGGCAAGGCCGTCGACGCCGTGATCGATGAGGTCGCGCCGCTGCTGGAGCCCGGCGATATCCTGATTGACGGCGGAAACTCCGAGCAGGAAGACTCGACCCGTCGGACTCGCGAACTGGCCGCGAAGGGTCTGCTCTTCATCGGGACCGGAGTCTCGGGCGGTGAGGAAGGGGCGCTGAAGGGCCCGTCGATCATGCCGGGCGGGAATCCCGAGGCCTGGCCGCACGTCAAGCCGATCTTCCAGGCGATCGCCGCGAAGGTCGCCGACGGGACCCCCTGTTGCGATTGGGTCGGCCCCGAGGGCGCCGGGCACTACGTTAAGATGGTGCATAACGGCATCGAATACGGCGACATGCAGCTCATCTGCGAGGCGTATCACGTCATGCGAGAGTTGCTCGGAATGTCGGCGGACGAGATTCACGAGGTCTTCGCCCGGTGGAACCAGGGACCGCTCGACAGCTATCTGATCGAGATCACCCGCGACATTCTCGGCTACAAGGACCCGGAGTCCGGCCAGCCGATGATCGACCTGATCCTCGACGCCGCCGGTCAGAAGGGGACCGGCAAGTGGACCGTGATCTCGGCGGCCAATCTGGCCGTCCCACTCACGCTGATTGCCGAGGCCGTCTTCGCCCGCTGCCTCTCGGCGCAGAAGGACGAGCGGGTCAAGGCGTCGGAGGCCATCCACGGTCCCGAGAAGCCGACAGGCCTCGATCGCAAGCAGATCGTCGATGCCCTCGAGCAGGCCCTTTACGCCAGCAAGCTCGTCTCCTACGCGCAGGGCTTCGCCCTGATGAACGCGATGGCGAGGGAATCGAACTGGGAGATCAATAACGGCGCTGTCGCGCTGATGTGGCGGGGCGGTTGCATCATCCGGAGCGCCTTCCTGGGTAAGATCAAGGAGGCCTTCGACCGCGACCCGAAGCTGGCGAATCTGCTGATGGACCCCTACTTCCGGGGCGAGGTCGATCGGTGCCAGTCGGGCTGGCGGAAGGCTGTTGGCACGGCGATCGCCGGGGGCATTCCCCTACCCGCGATGTCGTCGGCCCTGGCCTACTTCGACGGATACCGCTCGGGCCGGCTCCCCGCGAACCTGCTTCAGGCCCAGCGTGACTACTTCGGGGCGCACACGTACGAGCGAGTCGACCGGCCTCGCGGCCAATTCTTCCACACCAACTGGACCGGCCGAGGCGGCACAACCTCCTCATCCTCGTACAACGCCTGAGCCCATCGGGTCCTCCGCAAGCCCCCCAATTCTCCAGACGCCGGCCCGTCGCCGAGTCGCGACGGCCGGTGTTTTTTTTTCGGGTGGTGTCACACTTCGGCCAAGGACGTGCATACAACACAAAGGGGTTCGGCGAGTGATCGCCCGATCCCGGTGGCCTGTCCAGAGTTTCGCGAAATCTTGATGGAACGAGTCGATTTCCTTATGTCCGCCACGAATACTATATCGAGGCCCCGGACGGGCCCCGGGACTGGGCGACACGGCGACCGCCGCCCGGCGGAACGGACGATCGAGAATGCAGGCACCGGCACGCCGGCCGGCAGAGGATCTTCCTTGAAGGCCATGATCTCGCCGCTCGAAGAGACGACCGTCCCCGATCCCAGGGGCCGAACCCGCCTCGACCCGACCGACGACCATTGCCTGAGCGAACAGCCCGGCGGCCGGCTGGGCGCCTACCGGATCGAACGGCTCCTCGGCCGCGGTTCGATGGCGTGCGTCTACAAGGCCCGCCACCTCGGGCTGGACCGCGTCTGTGCCCTGAAGATCATGAACACCGGCCTGGTCGCCCGACAACCCTCACTCCGCGAACAGTTCCGCGCCGAGGCCAGGGCGATCGCGAACCTTCTCCACCCCCACGTCGTCACCATCTACAACCTGGGGAACGAGGGTGGCTATCACTTCATCGAAATGGAGTACGTCCCCGGCGGCCGAACCCTCCGAGACCTGCTCGTGCAGGAGGGTCCGATGGATCCCTCTCGGGCCGTCCCGCTCGCGCGCCAGGTCGTTCTGGCCCTCGGAGCCGCGCACGAGTCGGGGCTCGTCCATCGCGACATCAAGCCGGCCAACGTCCTCCTGACCCGTCAGGGCGAGGCAAAACTTGCCGACTTCGGCCTGGTCCGCCGGCTCGACGAACTGACCCAGGGCGGCGCCCCGATCGCCGGGACGCCGACGTTCATGGCGCCCGAACTCTTCCAGGGGACCCCGTCGAGCCCATCCTCAGACATCTACGCCGTGGGTGTGCTGATGTACTACTGCCTGTCCGGCCGGCTCCCGCTCGCGGCCGAGAACGTCGGCGAGCTAATC
>DAIDJI010000498.1 GCA_027451455.1 Planctomycetales bacterium
CCAGGCGACACGTCGTGATTTCCTGAAGGCCGGGGCTGTCTCGCTCGGAGCAGCGCTCGGAGGCACACTCCCCGGGACGGCACTTGCCCAGCTATCGGGCGCACGGCCGCCAGAGCGGCCGGTTGGGGTCGAGGTGCTCAATCCCCGCAGCCGTGTGCCCCTGGCCCTGATCATCGACGACTCAACATGCCTGGTGAACCTCGCTCACTTCGCCATTCCTCAGTTCGCCGAGGTCTTTCCTTCCCAGTATCTCCAGGACTGGAAGTCGCTTCCACGAGAGATCCCCGACGCCTTCGTCCGACGGTTCGGCGAGTGGTGCGGCGAGCATGGCGTGAAGGGGAAATACAGCATCGTTCCCTATCCGGCCTGCGTCGGTTGGATCGATCGCGAACTGCCTGGCTGGTCGCGGCGGGAGCTGAATAGCAGCCTGGAACTGGTACGTACGTTGATGACGCCGAACTTCGAGATCCACCCGGAGATGGTCAGCCACACCTGGGTGATCGACCCGACGACGGGCCGTCCCTTCCCCGAGAGATCCGACCGGTTCATGGAGAACTGGCGATGGACCGACGGGAAATCCGTCGACCAGCTTGCCGGATACCTGTCCTATGCCCTTCGAATCCTGAAGGGAGCAGGACTGTCCTGCCAGGGGATCACCACGCCGGGAGGCTTCGGAAACCGCGTTCTGCCCGAGCTGGCACAGGCCGCGTTTCAGTCGGTACGCGACGTCTTCTCGGCTGAGATTCCGCACTATTTCCGACACGTCTTCACCGACGACCGTAGCGTGGCGCCTCGGGTCGAGTATGCCTCCGGCCTTGATGGCGAAGACCCGCGTTGCGTTGTCTCGGTGATCGGCTGCACGGGCGACTGGTTCGGTGGCTGGGACGGTCTGACCCCCGGCTCGGCTGACCAGTTCATCACTGCCGACGGAGAGCG
Source organism: Planctomycetales bacterium (assembly GCA_027451455.1). GTDB lineage: Bacteria > Planctomycetota > Planctomycetia > Isosphaerales > Isosphaeraceae > JAKAUH01. The sequence goes on from DAIDJI010000498.1 coordinate 937, forward strand.
CGGCCGGCTCCCCGAGATCATCCGACGCGGCGAGCCGGCGGTCCTCGTCGGCCACTGGCCCGGGTTTTACTTCAATGGCAAGGAGCTGGGGTTCACGATCTTCAAGGAGGTTGTGGCGCGTCTCGATGCGCACTTCCCGAACCTCGTCTGGATGACCCTCGGCGAGCTCTCTCGATACTGGGCGGCTCGCGAACTGACACGTATCATGGCGGTCGAGGGAGCCTACCATTTCCATGCCCCTTTCGCCTGTCCGGGTTTCACGGTTTCGCTCCCGCTGCGTGGAACGATCGGCGTGGAGGTCGTGGCCGAGTCCACCGGCGCTCGATCGATTCTGACTCCCGCCAGGGATCGTACTCGGCTCGTAACCGGGACGTTCCTCCGCCAGAAAAACGGTGTGATCGCCTGCTTCGATCTACCGAAAGGCAAGGCGCGGGTCACGGATCAGTGAGCGATGATCTTCGACAGGCGACTCAAACGACGGCCATGATCAGGTGGGCCAGTGCGCTGTCCTCAACCACCCCACCACGTCGCGTCCTGGGTACATTCATTGGACCTCACGGGACTCCACGGGACTTCTCGACTCTCGGTTTGAACACCCTTTTCGACCGTCGCGGCACAAAAGCTATTCTGATATCTGCCTGCTCTATCCGCCGGAAGCTCGTCGAGCCAGGGGTCGGGTTCGATTCATCCTCAAGGATGACGCCAATGCAACCGAGGTAAGTTCCGCCGTTTTGGCTGTGTTTTACAAGACATCAATAAGTCAATGTCAGTAAAAATAATGATATTTATTAATCGTCATCCAAAAATCTGAGAATATTTACTGTCCGTTTGGTCCTACTGGCCTGGCCGAGACGAGACGGCCGAATCGGCCGAATCGCCTGTTTGAAGGGTTGGGATGTCCAGTAAGCATGCGTTAATCTGGTTTTGAGGCGACCCGCTCACGGGGCTTTTCGGTCGGTTCGGGAAGCCGTGCGACCCGAGGACTACCGCGAGGAATCGGATCGATTCTCGATTTTTGGGAGCGATGGTGTTTCGTCGTCGGGTCGGTTCTCCTGGGCCTCGCGCAGGAGGATCAGGAAGTCGGGCCAGGCCTCGGGGCGTGGTCTGCCTGCCGAGGACGTCTGCGAGCAGAGAGCCTCAGACCGGGCGATCCACTTGCGGGCCTCGTCGGGCCGGCCGAGCCGCGCTGCGATCTGTGCGAGCAACGGCCAGTTGACGAAGCCCTCGGAGGAGTTGTCCGCCTGGGCAATCACTCGTGCGTAGGCCTCGCTGGGGCGACCCGCTCGCAGTTCGGCGAGAGCCTGAGTCGTGGCGTTTCTCAGGTCCTGATCCGCGGATGGAGGGAGGTTCCTGGCGAGGACCAGGACGGTCGAGGGATCGGCCTCGCTTTGACGCGAGAGGATCAGTGAGCGGACCAGGGGCCAGTTCGGGGGCTGGCGTCGGGCTGGACCATCGTCGGCCATGAGTCGGGCGCAGAGGTCGCGATAACCCTGGTTGTCTCCAGCGATCAGGAGGGCTCGAGCATAGCCGAGCCAGCCGACGCCCTCGTCGCTTCCGTCGGTTTTGAGCCAGCTTCGGTAATCGGCGAGGGCCGCCTTCCAGTCCTCAACCCTCTGGAGCAGAGCCGCTCGGCGGAGCAGGGAGCGGATGTCGGGCGGTTCGGCCGTTCGGACCCTTGCGAGGTGGAAGGCAAATCCGGCGTCATGCGAAGCATTCAGGGCGGATTCGGCAGCGTCGAGGTGGAAGAGGAAGGCTCGCGCGCCGGCCTCGGCCACTCGGTCGTTGAGATCGGAAGCGGGAGGAGTTCCATCCCAGACGGCGATGCTCCCATCCCAGTTGGTTGAGGCCAGTCGTCGGCCATCGGGGCTCCAGGCGACCCTGGGATTGTATCCGTCATCGCTTTGGCGCCGGCCCCGAATCCGGAGCACGATTAACTCCTCACCGGTATTCATGTCCCAAACCTTCACCTTCTCGCGGTCAACGCCGGCGAGGCGGTGGCCGTCGGGACTGAAGGCGAGTTGGAAGACCGCGAACTGGTCTCTCGACGGTTTCTGGACCAGTCGCTCGCCGGTTCGAGCGGACCAGACCGAGACCAGCCCCTGCAAGTCTGAGGCGGCGATCTTCGAGCCGTTGGGGCTGAAGGCGATCGCGAGAGCCATCTCCCGATCGAAGGGGAGGCGGAGGCGATCGGACCCGCCACCCGTCATCGGTCGGACCCGAAGAACGACGCGGGACGACTCCTTGGGCGATCGGGGGGCCTCGTAGTCGTCGAAGGCGACCTCCGAACCATCGGGTGAGAAGGCAATCGTCCCCTGTCGGAAGGGGTTGGGGAGCCGTCCGAGAGGCCACGACGCGAGCCTCCGGCCTGTCTCGACCTCCCAGATCCAGGCCCATCGGCGATGGGGCTCATCCTTTTTCGAGGCCATTCCGATCGCGGCGGCGTGCTTCCCGTCGGGACTGAGAGCGATCGAATGGGACGAACGGTTGAGGACCTCCAGGCGGAACTCCCGGCCGGTCTCCAGCTCGCGGATGATGACCGACCGGAGATCGGCACCAAGTGTCGCCAGCCGGCTGACCTTCTGGTCGAAGGCCGCCGTGACCGCGGGAGAGAGAAACGCGTGAGTGACCTCGACAAACGGTCCCGACCGCGTCACCCCGAGAACGGGCTGCCAGCGCAGGAGCTGTCCCGAAGCGGCCGCGGCTCGGAGGTGAATTCCGTCGGGCTCGAAGGCGATCGCGTGGGCACTGATTTCCGGCAGGGAGAGGTATTCCGGGTCGCGAGTGAGGTCCCAGACCTTGATATCACCGATCCGACGGCCGCCGGAGGCGAGGAATCGTCCCTGGGGATCGAAGGCGAGGCAGGCGGCCCGCTCGACGTGGCCCCGAAGGATCAACCTGGCCGCGCCGGTTTGAGCGTCCCAGAGGCGGACGGTGGAGTCGCGGCCGGCGGTGGCAACGACCCGGCCGTCGGGTCCGAAGGCGACCCCGAGTACCGGCCCCTCGTGTCCGACGAGATCGATGGTCGACCGTACGGACCCGGGTGTCCAGATCCTCGGCGGATCGGTCGCCACGAGCAGTGAGGCACCGTCGGGTGAGAAGGCCAGGTTGGGCAGTTCACCCCGGAAGTAGTCGGCCCGATGCTGGCTCCCCGGTCCGAAGGGGAGTTCGGCGACCGTCGCGCCGGTCTGGGTGTCGAGCATCGCGACGGAGGTAGGACCGACGACGGCGAGGCGGCGGCCGAGCGGTCCAGGGGTTGCGCGGCCGCCCAGGGATGGGAGGCTTCGGAGAACGGACCGATCGTCGAGCCGGACCCAGGCGACCGCGTCTCTCCGACCGACGATCATCGACTGGCCGTCCGGCGCGAAGGCGGCTGAACCCCCGGCGTTCCATCGGAGGGTCTCCCGCCCGGACGCGAGGTCGATCAGCATGACCTCGCCGCCAGCCGAGCTCACGGCGAGTTGTCGGCCGTCGGGCGAGAAAGAAAGCCGGCAGGCGGCCTTCGGTCCCACCAGGCGGGCGGATCGGCGGAAGCCAGGCATCTCGTAGAGATCCAGTTGAGAGTCCGCCATCGAGGGGTTGCCCGCCGGGTTGTTGAAGGGATTGATTCGAAGAGCGGCGAGCCGGGATCCATCGGGGCTGAAAAGCACGTCGATCAGTTCGGAGTAGTTGGTGTCCTTGTCCTCGAAGAGAGCCGCGTGGTTGAGATTCTGGAGGTAACCCCACTCCCAGCCGCGCCGGACGGGCTCGGCCAGTCCGAGCAGCTCGTCGACCTGGTCGACGGC
>DAIDJI010000499.1 GCA_027451455.1 Planctomycetales bacterium
GGACCTCGTTGATGATGGCCTCAGCCATCGCCTTGTGCCGTTCGTGCAGGCAGGCGACCGCGAAGCGGACCTCGGGCCGCGTCTTCGCGAGTTCTCGCGAGGCACGGATCATGTCGGGCAGGTTCCGTCGCAATTCCTGGGTGCGCGAGCCGGGGAGAATCGCGACCATCGGACCGGGCCGTACGCTCTGATCGGCGAGGAAGCCGTCGTCGAGCGGGCGGTCGGCGAGTTCATCGAAATAGGGGTGGCCGACGTAGACCGCATCCGAGACCCCGCGCTTCTGATACCACTCCGGCTCAAACGGGAGGCTGCAAAGCACCTGGTCGATGTATTTTTGGACCTTCTTCACCCGCCAGCCGGCCCAGGCCCAGAGCTGGGGCGGGACGAAGTAAAAGACGGGGATTCCCCGCGCCCGGGCGCGCTTGGCGATCCACCAGTGAAGGCCCGGGTAATCGATCAGGACCACGGCGTCCGGTCGATGGTCGCGGAAGTACCGGTCGGCCCGGAAGACCAGGCGAATGAACGTGAAGAGGTTGAGAATCACGTTCAGAAACCACATCACCGCGAGGTCGACCAGCGGGTAAAGCAGTTCGCCTCCCGCGGCGGCCATCTTCGGCCCGCCATAGCCGACGAAATGCAGGTCGGCCTCAGGCAGCCGCTTCCGGATCGATCGGATCAGGTTGGCCGCGTGCAGGTCGCCGCTCGGCTCCCCCGCCGAGATGAAGATGCGCATGAATGGAGCCTCGCTTCCTTGCTCGGTCGATCTTCCTGGTCGGTTCCTTCCAGACGAGCGGGCGTAACCTAGCAAAGTCGGCTTCCGTTGAGAAGCCGAGTCGCGCCAGGGTCCGCCGGACACCCCGCCGTTGACGGCGAGTCGGTACGGATCGCCGGCCCCCGGCTTTCGACCTGAGGTCGCGAATCCTCATCAGGACGCCGGCACGCCCTCGAAATCCCAGTCAAACGTGACGTCGAACGGCTTCCACCAGGGCTCGACCCCGGTGGCCGGGTCGCTGTGGCGTCCGGCGTTCTTGCCCGGGGGCTCGATCGTGTAAGTGACCCGGTATCGGCCAGGCTTCGGCGGCAGAATGCTCGCCCCATAATGCCAGCCGTCACGCGCCACCATCGGCATCATCGGCCCCTCGATCGCCTCAACACCTTTCCCGCCATCCATCGGTTCGATCCGGTAGTGCACGGTCAGGTACGGGACAAACTCATCCTTTCCAAACCCGTTGCGGTTCCCCTCGGTCGCGTGGATATCGGCCTCGACGTGGATCATCCCGCCGACATCGGTGGTCCCGTCCATCTGGACCATCGGCAGCCAGACGGCCTTGATCCGCATCTCGTTCCGGTCCACGTCCTCGCCGATCGGATACTCCCGGAAGCCGACGGGCTTCGACGGTGCCGGGGCTTTCGCCTCGGAGGCGGGCCCACTCGGCTCGACATTGCGAACCGTCTCCGGCGCCGGCGGCGGAGACGCACCTGAGGGCAGACGCGGACCGCTATCCTTGAGGTTCAGGTTCAAAAACAGGACCATCCCCACGCCGCCGAGGATCAAGAAGACCATCAACGGACCGAGCCATCGCTGAGACATGAGCCAGGTTCCTCGTTCACCAGCTAGCTTGCGTGTGGGGCGGGTCAGGCCGGGATCGGCGAGCCGGGAGCGGGCGACTCCTTGCGAGCCGCGACCGAGGCCCGGGGGATCACCGCCCACGAGAGCGCCGCACCGGCCAGGAGCAGACCCTGAACCGAGACGACCTGGACGTTGGGATAGAGCCCCGCGATCGGGAGCCCGTCGCCGAGCCAGTGCAGGGGGGTGGTCAGCAGGATTCCCGCGGTTTGCAGGGCGAAGACACCGTTGCCGGCGAAGATCACGGCGAGGGCAAACAGGCACCCGCCCGAGACCTTGAAGAACATCCCCAATGGGAGCCGGACGCTGGTGGCCCGGACCGCGAGGGCGACCACCGCCAGCACCGCGAGCCCGAGAAGCAGCCCGGTTCCCAGGCCGAGCAATCCGGGCCGGGTCGTCCCCTGGCTGCCGAGCATGGCCTGATACATCAGCGAGGTCTCAGCGCCCTCGCGATAGACGGCCAGGAACGCCGTGATCGCGAGCGTTCCGCCGCCACCCCATTGCAGGCCCTTGTGGGCGCTCCGCTTGAGGAAGTCCATCCACCGCTTCGCCTGCGACTGCGAGACCAGCCAGTAACTCACGTAAAAGAGCACGCCGGCTGCGGCCAGCATGACAGCCCCCTCGACAACCTCACGTGCCCGTCCCTGGGCCGTCGCGACGAGCAGGTTCAGCCCGACCGCCGTCAGCAGGCTCGCGACGAGGGCGAGTCCCACACCGGTCCAGATGGCCCGCATCGCCTGGGCCCGTGTCTCGGCCGAGGGTTCCCCCGCTCGGGCGACGAGGGCGATCAGCATCGCGAGGACCAGAATCACCTCGACACCCTCGCGGACGATCGTCACAAACGACTCCAGGAACGCTGTCCCGAAGGCACCCGCCGGACGGGCCTCGAGCCGGGCAACCAGGGCATCCACCTCGCCGTTGAGCCGGTCGAGCCGGTCGGTGAGCGGCTGGCCCTGCAAACCCTGGCTGATCTCGCCCCGAATCGCGTTGAACGTGATTTCCAGCGGACGGACCGACTGCGGGCTCCGACCCAGCAGGTAACGCTCAATCGGCTCGAAGTCGGTCATGTAGACCGAGGTCAGCTCCGACGAGGCCTCATCCGCCCCCTCGCGATCGGCGACCTCGACAATCCGACGAAAACCACGACGGAGGTTCTGTAGCAGCTCGCTCGGATCGCCCGAGACCCCGCCGAGATCGGTCAAATTCACCCGTGTCGGCAGTTCCTCGGCCGAATCCTTGCGGGTCGGATGCTCGTGGGCCGCGTCGGGAATGCCGCGATCGATCAACTCCCGGGCCGCGGCCAGAAGGTCGAGCAGCAGGTCGTGGCTCCGCTCCTCCAGCTTCGAGGCCGGCGTGCGCCCCTCGGCAACCGCCCGAACATCCGACTGGAACCGCCGAAAGCCTAGCTCCAGCTCGCCAGCCCGGGCAAACCCAAGATGACGGCGGACAGCGACCTCCATGTCCGACGCCTCGAACTCCGCCCAGTACGCGTCTTCAGCGAACCGGCGAGCCGCCTTCAACTGCCCCTTCCGCGCCGCCGCCTGCCGGCTCGCGGTCAGCAGCATCCCGATCCGATCGACAACCTCGGCCCACGGACGGACCGGCGCCGCCGCCACACTCCCCGCCCGAGCCTTCGGCCCGGTCAGCACCAGCTCCGGAAGATCGACCGGCTGACCGTCCTGAACGGCGATCTCCTGCCTCAGCGGCTCGCCCATCTCGTGCCAGACATTCAGGATGTAGCGACCGTCGGGCACTCCCTCGATCCGGAATCGTCCCTTCGCCGAGCAGACCGAATACCAGGGCGTCGGGCAGACAACCACGTAACCCTTCATATGAATGTGGACGTCGCACGCCAGCACCACCACGCCCGGCTTCTCGGGCGTGAAGTCCTGGGTGTTCCCCGGGCTCATCGACTGATTGAACGAAAACCCCGGCGAAACAACGTGAACGTTATGCGTCTCGGTGTCCTGATTGGTGAACCGGACCGCCCGCCCAACCTGCACCGCCTGCACCCTCGGGGCAAACTGCAACCCCTTCTGATTCACCAGGGCGACCGCCGATTGTCCCGAAGCGTCAGGGGTGGCCACGATCGGCGCCGATCCCGAGGCCGGCTCCAGGTATACAACCGCCGGACTCACCGACGGCGAGCAAATCTCCGGCATCCGGACCACGCCCGAAATCTCGGCCCCAGGCGACTGGCCCCGGACCTCCCTTCCCGTCGCGACGACGAATATCCCCAGCAGGACCACCATCGTCCGCCGCATCTCCCTGGCCGATCGTCGCATCGCTTCCCTCGCTCGGCAATCAGGCCCGGCCCACCGGCTGGCCTGCAATTGAGATTCAATCTCAACGACTACCGAATTATAATCGGCGATTGAGGGGATCGTCAACGATCCGATCGCGAAGCAACGGAAATTGGCGGGACATCGGCGATGGGGAGGGGGATGGATGGGTCCTGAGGGGGCGACGTTGTATTCGGGGCCGGTGGTGGTATCGTCGCTGACGATCGGGGGGCGTGCGATCCGACTGGTCCGGCCGGCGGATCCGGACCGCTTGCTGGATGATCCGGACGTACTGGCCTGGAATCGCCGGGACGATTACATGCCGTACTGGGCCTATCTCTGGCCGGGTGCCTACCTGCTGGCCGAGGCCGTGGCGCGCGAGCCCTGGCCGGAGGGTCAGAAAGTCGAGGCGCTGGAGATCGGCTGCGGGCTCGGGCTCGCGGGACTGGTCGCGGTCGCCCGGGGGATGAAGGTTCACTTCACCGACTACGACCGCACTCCCCTCGATTTCGTCGCGCGATCGGCGGCCTCGAATGAATTCGGCCCAGAGCAATTCTCGACCGGACTCCTCGACTGGCGCGACCTTCCCGGCGACCGCTACCCGATCATCCTGGGCGCCGATGTGACCTATGAAATGCGACTCGTCCCTCTAGTTGCAAACGTCCTCGCAACAATGCTTGCTCCGGACGGTATCGGACTGATTTCGAGTCCGTACCGGGTCGCGGATGAGACCTTTCCGAAGGCGGTCGGGTCGCTCGGGCTGACCTGCCGGGCCGAGTCGGCCTCAGCGACGACCGAGGACGGCCGGG
>DAIDJI010000500.1 GCA_027451455.1 Planctomycetales bacterium
GATCAACGCCGACGTGTCCAACCGGCTCGACCGATTCAGTTTCACGCCCGAGGACCTGATCATTGCCGACTACCTCGGCGCCATTCGCCCGTACCGCGTGGCCGCGGCGCTGGAGGCCCTCCGAATTGCCGCCCTCTCGACTTACGAGAACCGACGCGTCTCGATGGGGGCGATGCTCCTCGGCACCGACGATGACCCCGCAGCGCCCCGGCGCGAGAACCCTGGCGCCCCGAACTTCAACGCCCGGCTCACCGCAATCAAGGGCTTCCACCGCCTCTGCGACGGCGTTCGGACCGTCTTTCTGGTCGATCGGCAAGGGGACCTGCTCCGACTCATCGACGTCGCGCGCTGGGCCGAGGCCGTCGGTGGCGACGAGCCGCTCTCGCACCCCTGTCCCGTCCTCTACCGCGACCATGCCCGCGCCACTCGGACCGGCGGCCATGTCTGCCTGGTCCTCACGCCCTTGCAGGAAATCAAGGTCTTCGCCAATGGAACGCTCGCCTTCAATTTCAGCGACGCCCGATGGCGGCTCCTCGACATCCCCAGCAAGTTCGCCGTCTGGTGCGAGGCGGTCGGAAACCTGGGGTGGCCAGGCCTCGCCGAGGCGCTCTTCCAGGCGGCGTTGAATCTGATGGAATCACGCCACGGAGCGCTTTTGGTGGTCCTTCGCGACCCTGAATCCTCGGTTCCCCAACTGCTGACCCTTCCCGACCAGATTGAGCGCGAGATCGTGGCCGATGACCCCGAAGACCCCGATAACCTCTCACCGAAGCATGCCAAGCGGTCGCTGCACCACGTCGTCCGCGGGCTCACGCTGGCCGAGATCGAGCCCTCGGTCCTGGAGGCCATCGCCAGCCTCGACGGCGCCGTGGTCACCGATCTCGATGGCCGGCTCCTTACCTTCGCCGCCATCCTTCGAATTGCTCCCGAGACCCTGGAACTCGGCCGGGCCGTTCAGGGCGCCCGAACTCTCGCCGCGCTTGCGGCTTCGCTCCACGGCCCGGTTCTGAAGGTCAGTGAGGACGGTTACCTGACCATGTTCCTCAAGGGCCGCCGTGTCTGGGAGCTTTGAAAATCCTTGTAAAGCTCTCGGGAGGGGACCGGCCGGCGAAGCTCTTGCAGCGGTCAATCCGCGTGCAGGAACAATCGCGACGTGCTAGGATGTCCCGGTCAGGGAGCGCAGGCTCGTGTTGAACGTCTCCAGATCAAGGAGTCCAGAGCGATGTCCCACGACCAGACTGGCGGCACCGACCGCCGAACGTTCCTTCAGGCCGGTGCCGCTGCGACGGCCGCGGCCATCGGCGCGACCGGCAGCCCGGCCGAGGCCCAGGCCCAGGAGGCCGCGAAGAAGGCCGCCATCCTTCCGCGCCGGAAGCTCGGCCGGACCGGGCTTGAGATCACGATGCTCGAAATGGGCACCGGTGCCCTCCGCGAGCGAGGCGTGCTGGAGCGACTGCTCCGGCTTTCTTATGCGAACGGCGTTCGGACATTTGACACCGCAAAGGCTTATGGCACCGAGCCCGGCTTCAAGCGGTGGTTCGAGCAGTCGCCTGAGGTCCGCAAGGAGATCGTCCTCGTCACGAAGGACGGCCCGCGCGAGCCGAAGGACATGATCCCGATGCTCGACAAGCGGCTCGAAGCTCTTGGGACCGACTACGTCGACATGTTCTTCATCCACGGGATGGGCGACGACCACGGGACCGAGGGAGCCATCGCGTTCCTCAAGAACCCCGAGCTGAAGGACGTGGCCGACAAGATCCGCAAGTCCGGCAAGGCCAAGTTCATCGGCTTCTCGACCCACCACAAGGACCGCGCCGCGATCATTGAGGCGGCGGCTGAGGCGGGTGTGATCGACGCGATCATGCTCCAGTACACCCCCTGGCTCGACAAGGACGCCCCCCTGAACAAGGCGCTCGATGCCGCCTACGCGAAGGGGATCGGTCTGATCTCGATGAAGCAGGTCGCCGGCCGGTTCCCGGCCGTTCCGAAGATGGACGTGCTCACGGAAGTCAAGAAGCGGGTGCCGATGCTGGCCGAGAAGAATCTCTCGCCGTACCAGGGCCTGCTACACGCGATCTGGACCGACGAGCGGATCAGCGGCTCGTGCGTCTCGATCAAGACGACCGAGCAGCTCCGTGAGGACGCCGATGCCGCCCGCCGCTACGAGCCGCTCAAGACGGCTGAACTCGACCAGCTCCGCGACGCCATCCTGGCCTTCGGCTCGACGATGTGCGCGGATTGCGAGGGCCGATGCTCGGTCGCGGCCGGGACGAAGGCCGAACTGGGGAACCTGACGCGGTTCCTGACCTACTATCAGCACCACGGCATCCGGGCTGAGGCCCGTCGGCAATACGCCGCGATGGCAGACGAGGCCCGCGACTGGAAGGGCGCCGACCTCGAAGCCGCCCGAGAGGCTTGCCCCAACAAGCTCGACTTCGCCGCGCTCCTGCCCGAGGCTGAGCGCTGCCTCGGCTGAGTCAATTCCCGACCCGGCCGGCGATACGCATCTCGCCGGCCGGCTCCAGTTCGTCGAGCCGACGTCGGGCGATATCGACGAGCCGGGCGATCGTGCCGTCGTCGGCGCCCTGGGCCATCGCGAGGATCTGCCCTCGGTCGTCGATCAGGACGTGGACCGGAGGATCGGCCGAACCCGCGCGGAAGCGACGGCAGGTCTCGGGCCCGGCCAGGTAAACCGGCCTCGGGAAACCGGCGTCGCGCGCCTCGGACCGAACCAGCGCCGACTGTTCCACCTCGACCGCCGCGGCGACGATCGCGAATCTCTGATGCCGTCGGAGCTTCCGCGTCGCTGCTTCGAGCTGGCGCAGGCAGGCACGACCCGAGGTCGCCCTGGCCGACCAGAAGACGACCCAGGCGACCCGGTCATGCAGCCCGACCATCACCACCGGCTCGGACGTCGCCGGATCCATCAGCCGAAGCGGCGGAGCCTCGGAGCCAACGGTTGCAGTCTCACCAACCTGGCCCGTCGGCGAATGCCCCAGGCGAAGCCAGAGGGCCCCGCCGAGGGCGGCGAGCGTCACCAGGACCATCAGGCCGGGCAGAGGATCGACCCGGCGCTTGGGGTAGGGCTCGCCGTTGAGGTCCAACGATCGACCTTAGATCGGATAGAGGTTCTTGAGCCGCTCGCGGGCGGCGGCGCTTCCCTTGGCCGCCTTGATGAGCGGGAAGGTCTGCACCTTGCCGTCGACCTCGAGGGTCAGCACCCCGGTCCGGATCACCGAGGTCGCCACCCGGACGTAGCGGGTGGTCCCGTTCGGCAGCCAGACGTGAATCCACTGCAAATTCGGCTTGAACGTCCGGCGGCTCAGGCCGGTCGTCTTCTTACCGACGCCGCCGAGGTACTTCGCCTTGCCTCGCTCGGTCTTGTGGTTGCCGAACGAGGTCTTCTTGCCACTGACGGCACATTCGCGGCCCATCGTCTTCCGCCTCTGATTCGCCTGGAGTTCGATCGATCGATCCTCAGCTCCCGACTCTCTGGGTCGGGGGCCGGCCGTTCGATCACTTGCCGGTCTTTTCCTTGTCACGAGCCGCCGTCGGGCGGTGGGTCTTGCTCCGCTGTACGTTGCCGCACTCCTCGACCAGGTCGCAGACCTTGTGGGGAGGGACCGCCAGCTTGCATTGCGGGCAGATATTCAATGCGGGAGCGACCAGGAAATCGTGGCTCCTCCGCATCCCTTGCTTTGATGGTGACTTACGCCTCTTTGGAACAGCCACGTCCGCTCACTCCCGGGCCAGGTCGTTGCACAGAGCTTCGAGGGAAAAGTCTTATTATCCGAATCGCGGATTCAATTTCAAGGGCGGTTGTCCGCGGATCTCGTCTCACGACCGACCAGATCCTCGAACCCCGCGGGTGCCCAGCGCGGCAGGTCAGAGATCGATGCCCTGGCGGTCTCGCTGGTCGGAACACCCCAGGTCTGGAAGAAGGGACCGAGGTCACGTCCGACGGCCTTCGAGAACCGGATCAGCCACTGGTCCCGCTTCTCGTCGTCGGTCCGGGGCCTCTGATCCGGAGGCAGACGGCGATACTCGGCGAAGACCCGCTCGAACGGCTCCCAGCCGAAGCCCTCGTAGAGCTGAATGTACATCATCAGGGCGAGGAACGGGTCATCCTTCCAGGTCTTGAAGGAGGCGCCGGAGGTCATCTGGCGGCGGATGCGCACCTTCCGTTCCAGACGGTCGCGGATGGCCGGATGGCCTGAGTCATACGGTAGGCCCAGCACCTTGTCGAAGCAGTAGACGACCAGGACGTTGTTTGTCACCTCGCCGGTGCCTGCGAACGTCCATTCGGGGGCCTGGTGGTTGTGGCCGAGTTCGTGTAGATGCCCCCACGAGCCCTCGAGCCTCAGCCGTTTCTCCGTGAGCGCCAGAGCCAGCGAATCATCGGCTGGGACCATGATCGGGTAGCCTGAGTGCATGTATCCCGCCGAGATTTGCACGTCCGCGACGATCCGCTCGGGCCGGTCCCGCCGAGGCAGGCTCACCATCCGGTCCTGCGCCTGGACGAGGCGATCCCAGAGCTTCAAAAGCGACTCGGGATCGTCGAGTGTCCGGATCGACGGGGTGGGGACCGTCCAGATCAGGGTCTTTCCTTCGAGTTCCGCCCAGGGCACGGGGAGCTTCCGCAAGGCCGACCATTGCTCGCGGGTCGTCTGTCCGAGGACGTATCGGGGTGCCTCCACGCCGCCGA
>DAIDJI010000501.1 GCA_027451455.1 Planctomycetales bacterium
ATGGTGAAGGGACCGCGAAGAGCCGTTCCGTGAGAGTCGTGAAGAGCTGGTCATCCGATCGTAGTCTCCGGACGATAGGCGGCACCATCAGGTCGGCATGAGGATGTACTCGAAAGCGGGTAAGGAGCCTTTCGATTACTCCCTCGATCTCCTCAGTGGGCCCACGGAGGCAGGCTAGGCGGAGGGCGGTCGCGAAAGTGAAGGCATCATGCGGGCCTTGCAATATCTCGGGATGATAAGCGCGTGTCAGTAGCTGGCTCTGCGGCCAGACCTCGCAGAGCGCCAGGATCACCCCGTGAGTGATCCAGCCACCCTGGCGGTGTGCGGCGATGCGATCGCGAACCTCATCATCTCGGGAGAATTGCGCGCCCAGGATCTCCGCCGCGTCGACCGCCTCCAGGCCGATCGCGATCGGCTGGCTCTCACCAATCCCCAGCGCCTGCATGCACTTACTCAGGACGAGCGTGCTTCCCGGGCGCGTACGGGAGAGGAAGCGGAGTACGTTCGACCGGGGTCGTATATCCCCGCGCCTCTCGAAGAACCGCAAGGCTTCTTCACGAGGCTGAGGATACTCGTCGGCCAAGGCGCACAGGTTCTCCCAGAAGGTTCCGTCATCTCGCTCGAGTGCTTCTGCGAAGACGGGTCTGGCCTTCTCCCAGTTTTGGAGGACAAAACGGATCAGCGGGAGATTTGGCCTCGCGAGCGCGTGGAGCGGGAGGGTAGGTCTCACTCCTTGCCAATCACGTGCAGCCTCAAACACGTTGATTTGCCCGAGGGCGATCAAGCCGGCGAATGCTGCCTGCCGGCGATGCTCGTAATCAGGGCCGGTCGCAACGATCGCCTCGCGGAGAGAGTCATGGTCGGCTGCAGTCGTCCTGCACAAGGTACGGATGGCGCGATGATAGGAAATCGAGGCTTCTGTCTTAACCTCGCCGTCCGACTCGTGATCGTACAGGCGAAGGGTAGATACCAGGAAATCGTCCGACCCTGCGCCTGGTCTGAGGCCCCTTGCGAGCCGAGCCCGGAGGACGGTTGGAAGAGGGTTGGCATATCGAAGGATCTCACAGCGGATATCGGCGTCGTTGCCGAAAGCCATGACCACCGAGATGTGGCTGCCGTTTGGGTCGGCGAGTTCTTGCTTCGCGAGGCCGCGTGCACGAGGGTCCCAGGAATAATATTGGATGATACGACCGATCGGATCGTGGATCGGGATGGTACGCCATGCGGGCCGGTCTGGCAGGAGCGCAAGGATGGTGTCCATTGCTTCGACATCATCCCGCGTTCCGAGCCGTTCGAGCCCATCGAGGACGAAGTCCGGCCGGTGGCAAGTGGGGTCCTTCAAGATCGACAGGAGCCGGGCGCGGCAGTCGATCCGATCGGCGATGATCCTCGGGAGGTAAGGGGCGATACGTGAGGCCCGGTCGGCCGGTCCGTTGGCGACCTCGCGCAGCCTGGGCGCGACCTCGTTGTCGTCCATGCCCCATCCATCTAGGAGAGAGCCGGTCGCCCAGTGAGGTACGCTCGAACTGTCAAGGTGCTCGAGCAATCTACGTTTCATCGAGTTCGTCCGACCGACCAAGGCGACCATCGCGAGGTTTGGCTCCCAGTGCCTCTGCCTGACGGCCCATTCCTCGGCTGCAGCGACGATCTCGGGGAAGTCTCGGAATCCCTTCGCAAGGAGATCCCATGCCCACATATCAAGCATGAGGAAGGTATGATCCGATCGGAGTTCATCGGCGCAGAATGCAGCGACAAGCGCATCGCCCGGGTATCCTTCGAGCAGGATTCGCTGCGCGAACTCCAGCTCGATGTTGCGATCCCGTGCCCACGAATGGCCGGCGGCCTTCAGACAGGCGAGTTTGATAGGCTCCGATCGTGGCCATCCCAGAATGAGAGACGCCGGCACCTCGTCATGCCAGTGCACGTCCAGGGCCGGACTCCAGGATCCGAGCCGCATAAGTTCCTCTCGATCGTCCTCGGTCTGCGTTTCGTGCCTGACCTTGGCGGCGATAGCGGCGAGTCGCAACTCGGGGGCGACTGATTCTCGGGCGGCATCCAGGATCTCCGAGAGCCCAACGTGGTCGGGCCAGCCACGCGAGAGGGCCTCGACGGCAGCGGCCCTCGCGCGCGGGTCGTCGGCATGACGGGCGGCATCGGCGACGCGCGAACCGATCGTGGGATCCCCCTCGGCGATGCGGGCGAGGGAGTGAGCTGCCGATCGTTGCACGCCCGCGTCCTCGTCCTGCAGGGCCCGCTCGAGGCGGTGCAGGATGTCGGGCCCGCTCGTCCAACTCTCCATGGCGCGGAAGATGGCGGGCCTCCAGGCGAGCCGGCTGGGGAACCACTCCGGGACCTTCGCCTCGATCGTGCCACGTCCCTTCGCGGATCGCAAGCCGTCGAGGATCCGCTGCAGGAGCCTCTGCCGGAAGGGCATCCAAGTCCCGGTCTCGATCTGCTCGAAGGTCGCCGAGGCGATGTCCCGGACGAGGGCATTCGGGCAATTGAATCCCCCGAAGGCCACCTCCGCCAGTAGCAGTTCGGCGGCCATGCGGTCGACCGGATGCCTGCACTGTGGCCGGATCGCGTCGGCGAACGCCTGGACATCCGCGGGGCGTCGGGTCAGATGCATGAGGCAAAGGAGCACCTCGTTCCACCGCGGATCGCTGCAGTGCACCCTCACCACCTCAACCTGCTCTCCGAGCGGGAGCCCAGCGAGGTGGCACGCCGCGAGATACTCCTGCGCGGTGCGATGGAAGAATCCGACCTCGGATTGCGAGCGGCTCACGAGGATCCCGGTCGTCTCGACCCCCACATCGAGCAGTCGACCGGCCAGCGTCCGCGCCTCCCGCTCCGCAAATCCGAAGCCCTGATCGGGGTCGCGGAGATACTCGCGCACGACTGTCCGGGCCTCGTCATGGTCCATCAAGCCTTCGGGCGAGCGGGCCTGGATGTGATACGCCAGGCTGGCGAGGACTTGTTTGGTCTCCTCGTCGGAGAGCGCGGGCGAAGCGGTGTTTGGGGTCCCGGCAGCTTTCCTCCTCTGGGCGGGATGCTTGGCTGTCAACATGTCGACCAACTGCTCGTACGCCTTGAAACGACTCGTCGGAAGATAGCCGTCGTGCATCCGCTGCATGATGAGCAGGCACAGCAGCAATGGAACCTTCGCCAACTCCCGGAAATCGGGGGAGGCGGCGAGTTCTTCGAGCAACTCCTCGCTGGATGCTGCCGCCTTCCGATAGACCTCATCGGGATCGGATGATTCTCGCTCCAGGTGAGCGATACGGTGGGCGTACCAGATCTGGGCGAGATGCTTCTGCTGGGCCGGCGTGAACCCGGCCAGTTCGCCGACCACCCAGCCGGCACGCTCCAGCCCCAGACGACGGAAGCCATGGGGCCGGCTGGCCATGATCGCCGGGATATCCCGCTGGTCGATGAAGACCCGCAGCCGGTCGAGGGCGATGCCGGCGGCTTCCTCGTTCGTCCATTCGTCCAGCCCATCGACAAGGAGGAGCAGCCGGCGGTCGTTCAGGGCCCGCTCCACGAGGGGCCAGAGGCGCCCTTCGTCCCAGCCGACAAGCCACCTCCGCAGCATTTCGGTGAGCGAGACGTCCGGGCCTGCCTCGGCGATCAGCTTTGTCCACAAGGGGAAGGGCACCCACACGGGGAGGTAGGTCCCCCACCTCCTCGCGACGGAGTCCAGCCTCGGGCTCTCGCTCAGCAGGTCGATCGCCACGAATCGCAGCAGCGTGCTCTTCCCGCTCCCTGGCCCCCCGAGGACGATCGTCCGATTGTTCGCCGCGACCCAATCACCGACCGTACGACGGCCCTCGACGGTTGCAATCAATCCCTGGTCCCGGTCGGTCGAGAAGGCGTTCTCCCCGGAGCGCGAGAGCGATTCCCTTTCCTTGATGTCCTGCGGGCCATCTTTGGTAACCCCAGGAGCAGCACCGCTCAAGCGAACGCTGCGACGGTCGTGGATATCGGGGACGACATAGCGGTCCTCCAGGCGGACGACCGCGCCCGGAGTGTCCGCGATGAGCAGGCCGGGATCCTGGCTGTTAAACACATGTATGTAGAGTTTGCCCATGACCTGACGAAACTCAGCGACCGCTGCGGCATCGAGTCGGTCGCCGAGATGTTCCGCCTGCTCCTCGCCGCAGAACTCTCGCGCCCACGCCCGGCCGAAGAAGTCATCGACCAGTTCCGGGATCTGCTTCAACGCTCTCGAGAGCCGTGGACTATCCCAGGGGAGGAGCGTCACCCCGCGTTCTCGCAACGCCGCAGCCTGCCGTTCGAACTCCTTGGCCAAGCCTGTCGGCTCCAGGCTCTCCTGGGTGCAAAGAACGAACGTCTCAGTCCTGTCGACCCAGCTCCCCTTCAGGAATTTCTCCACCGCCGCCTTGATCTTGGCGGGCGCGAACGCCTTCTCCCTCTTGCACTGGTAGACCCGGTACTTCGTCCCGTAGCTCACCCGAGCGTAAAGGTCGATTCCCCCCTGTTCCTGGCCGCGGATCCCGTAGAGCTGACAGTGCTCGACCCCTCCCTCACGGCTGGCGAGGCGTAGGCAGAGGCGCTCGAAGTCCTCCCAAGCGAGCGACCCGAAGGGCAACTCCTGAGCTCGGGTCGTCACCGGGGGCATGACGTGACTCGTGGGTGGTGTCTGGAGCCACGCGGGCGGGGGCGGCAGGGCTGAGGGGTCG
>DAIDJI010000502.1 GCA_027451455.1 Planctomycetales bacterium
TGTTTGACTTTCGAAAAAATTTCTATCCATAGACAATAGTGTCAATCCGCTTGGCTCTGATGATTTGGTGAAAGCAGCGACAGCAACATGAAAACGAAACTTTCAAATCAAAGAGATTGCAAAGTGAATTTCTTCATGCTAGAAAATCTGCGCGAAGCACACGCACACAATGAGAGGGCGCGGCCTGGTAGCCGCCTCGCGATTCGTAGACCCGGAGCGTATGGCTATCGGGCAGGCCCCAGTTGCGGGTCAGGACAGGTTCAAACGTGGCCACGGCCTTCAGTCCTCCCGGTCGACTCGGATCGTTCTGGCTCTTCCCACGCGGAACCGCCGGCTCGGCAGGCCCGGGGGAGATTTTCGTCTCGATCGCAGATTCCGGATTCCCGATTCCAGATCCCCAGAGAGCCCAGGGCACACTCCAGAATCGTCCATCTGGAGTCTGGAATCCTCACCAAGTATTCACGCTCACGACGAGGTGACAACCTCATCCTTCCGTCCGGCCTTCAGCTCGTCGAGCATCGCATTGACGGCGGTCTCATCGAGCGGGCCGTAAACGCGGCCGTCGTCGGCGAGGGCGGCCGGGGCGTGGTCGCAGATCCCCAGGCATTCGGCGAACTCGACGGTCAACTTGCCATCGGGTGTGGTCTGGCCCGGCTCGATCCCGAGCCGGTGGCAGGCGTGCTCCAGCAGTTCGTCACCGCCGCGGAGCATGCACGAGAGCGACCGGCAAACCCAGACGCGGACGTCGCCGATGGGCGCCTGCGGGAAGAACCCGTAGAAGCTCATCGTGTCGTGGACCTCGGCCGGCGTGATCTCCAGGACCTCGGCGATCTCGGCCATCGCCCGGTACGGAACGCACCGGAACCGCTCCTGCACCATGTGCAAAGCCGGCAGCGTCACCGCTCGCTTGCTCGGATAGCGCGGGAAGAGGGCACGGATCTCCTCCCTCATCGCCTCGCTCAGAAGCTTCGGTTCATTAGCCATTTGTAATTGGTAATTGGTAATTGGTAATTGGTATCGGAGTGACACAGTTGGCCGTCGGGCCAATCAGCCAGATCTCAAAACCTGCGAGATAGAAACGAAGCGGCAAGAGCTTCGCACTGGCCTATCTCGCCACGATGCTGCAAAACGACAGCCAGCGACCCATTGAAACCCCAACTGCGTAACTCCCGTGGTCATTGGTTACTGGTCTTCAGGATCGCGCTCGGAGCGATTCCTCCGGCGGCTGGCCGTATCGATCGATCTCAAGTAGGCGTTCAACGAGGGGGAGAGTTCGTCGAGCATCGGCTTGAGCAAGGCGATCTTTTCTCCGGTCAGGAGGCCTCGCCGGAAGGCCCGGCGGAGCCAGTGTCTTGTCTCGTTCAGAGAGCCGCGAGCGATTCGGACGAATCGGCGATTGTCTACGTAACTTCCTCTCCCGCAGCCCTCGGCGATGTTTGCCCCGACACTGTCGGCGGCCCGAACCAATTGCTTACCAACGGTATCTCTCGCGAAGTTGTCCCAGGTCGTCACCATGCGCCAGATTTGGTCCGAGAGCCTTTCGGAGAGCCGGTATACCCTCAGCTTTTCGAAGGGCACATAAGCCATTCCGGACCCAATGTCAAAGACACGCGATGACGTACCAATTACCAATTACCAATTACCAATTACCAATTACCAATTACCAATTACCAATTACCTGTCCAGTTCCGCCGCGATGATGTTCAGACTCCCCAGCACGGCGACGATGTCGGCGATCAGGTGATCCTTGATCAGCAGTGGGAAGACCGAGAAGTGGATGAACGAGGGGGGCCGGGTTCGGACTCGCCAGCCGGACTGGGTTCCGTCGGTGACGAGATAATACCCCAGTTCGCCGTTGGGCGACTCGACGGCCGCATACACCTCGTCCACCGGGCTCTGGAGCCCTCGGTTGGGCATGATCAGCTCGAAGTGCTGGATCAGGCCTTCCATGCTGTTGTAGGCGGTCAGCTTGTCGGGTAGTGGGAACTTCTCGGCGATCGGGACGTTCACCGGCCCGCTGGGAAGCTTCCGGATCGCCTGCTCGAGGATTCGGTGACTCTGGCGAAGCTCCTCCATCCGGACGATGAACCGCGCCCAACTGTCGCCCTCGGTCGTGTACGGGACGTCGAAATCCAGCTCGGGATAGCAGAGATACGGCTCGTCCTTGCGGAGGTCGTAGGTCACGCCGCTGGCCCTGGCCAGCGGGCCGGAGCAGCTATGGGCGAGGGCCTGTTCCTTCGTGAGGACGCCGATCCCGCGCACCCGGTCGAGGAAGATCCGGTTGCGGAAGAGCAGCTTGGAGACGTCGGCATAAACTTTCGGGAAGGCGTCGAGGACCCTTCGGATCCGGTCGAGCACCCGATCGTTGAAGTCGTAAAGGACGCCGCCGATCCGGAGGTATCCGGGGTGGAACCGATATCCAGACATCTCCTCGTAGACGTCGTAGATCAGTTCGCGGAGGTTGAACGAGTAGAGGAAGGCGGTGAACGCCCCCAGGTCGAGCGCAGCGGCCCCGGTGCAGAGCAAGTGGTCGCTCATCCGGGCCAGTTCCGAGATGATCACCCGGATGTACTGGCACCTCGGCGTCAGCTCAACCTCGAGCAGCTTCTCGACCGCGTGGAACCACGCGACCTCGTTCATCGGCGGGCTGATGTAGTTTTTCCGGTCGACGATCGTCACGTACTGGTTGAACGTCAGATGCTCGCCCAGCTTTTCAAATCCCGAGTGCAGATAGCCGATGTCGGGCGTCGCCTTGACGATCCGCTCGCCGTCCAGCTCCAGGATCAGCCGGAGCGTCGTGTGCGTGGCCGGGTGCTGCGGGCCGAAGTTCAGGGTCCAGGTCGCCCGCGTGGCGTCCTGCTCCTCGGCCTCAAGATCGGTCTCGTCCAGTCCCATTCCCATCGCGGGGGCAGCCATCGTGTTTCCTTGTTATTTGTAATTGGTTAATAGTAATTGGTAATTGGTAATTCGACTCTGCCGCCACCTTCCACCGCGTCGTTTGCGGGACGACGGCCGAGGAAAAAGGACAAATTACCAACAACAAAAAACCAAGAACAAAACTCAGCTCAGGTCTCGCCGCGGGTCAGTCTGGGGAAGTTGTGCCGCTCGCCGCGTCCTCGAAGCGGGTAGTCCTTGCGGAGCGGGAACGCGGCGAATCCTTCGGGCATCAGGATGCGACGAAGGTCGGGATGTCCTTCGAAGCGGATGCCGTACATGTCGAAGACCTCGCGCTCCATCCAGTCGGCGCCCGGCCAGAGCGGGTACGCCGAGGCGAGGGTCGGATCCGGATCGTTGACGCCCGTCTTGATGATGATCCGTTCGCGAGTCACCGAGTTTTTCAGGACGTAGTGGACCTCGAACCTCGAGGCGCGGGCCGGGCCGGGATATCCGAGGTAGTCGGTCCCGCCCAGCTCGATCAGCCAGTTGAAGCCGCTCGCCTTCAGGGCGGAGAGGACCTCGAAAAGGCGGCCAGCGGGCACGTGAACCCGCAGGTTGTCGCGGAATCGCGAGGATTTCAGGCCGCCCTCGCCCAGCACGCCGGCGATCACGGCGAGGGTCGCGGCCTGGGGATCGGTCTGGGTCTCGGTCGACGATGGGGCGCCGGTGGTGCTCATCGGGACTCCTCGGGACCGAGCTGGCCGGGTCCGCCGGGGATGCGATAGCCGAACCGGTCCTCGTCGCCGCGCTCGAGGGACGTCGCGTAACCGATCGGCGCCAGCCGCTTCTCGTCGATGAACCGCTCGCGCTCGAGCAATTCGGGGAGTCCGTTGCGGCCGTTGAGTGTTCCGCCCTTCTGGATCTTTTCCTGCATGTCCATCAGCGACCGGAGAATCTGCTCGGGTCGAGGCGGGCAGCCGGGGATGTAGGCATCGATCGGGATGAACCGATCCACGCCCTGGACGACGGCATAGGTGTCGAACACGCCGCCGGTGGAGGCACAGGCCCCCATGCTGATCGACCACTTCGGCTCGGGCATCTGCATCCAGATCCGCTGAAGGACCGGGAGCATCTTCATCGTCACCCGGCCGGCGACGATCAGGAGGTCGCACTGGCGGGGGCTGAATCGCATCACCTCGGCGCCGAAGCGGGCGATATCGAACCGACTGGCGCCCACGGCCATCAATTCAATCCCGCAGCAGGCCGTGGCGAACGGCATCGGCCAGAGCGAATACTTTCGGCAATAGTTGACGACCGCGTCGATGGTGGTGATCAGGGTGTTTTCGGGCATTTCCAGCTTGCCGGCCGGCTCGACCGACAGCGAGGTCCCGACCCCGGGTGCCGGCCGACGCGGGACGGCTGTCGGGTCGCTTCCCACTCCTACCGCCATTCGAAGACCCCTTTCCGCCAGGCGTATGCGAACGCGCCGGCCAGGATCATGATGAAAACGAAGATCTCCCAGAAAACCAGATCGCGGAAGAGCGACGGGATTCCCGCCAGGAAGGTCCCGGTGGGGGCCACCGCGACATCGAGGCTCCACTGTCCCACCGCCCAGGGGTAGAGGAACAGAAGCTCGACGTCAAACAGGAGGAAGACGATCGCGACCAGGTAAAACCGGACGTCGAACCGCTGGCGGGCGTCGCAGATCACCTGGTGGCGCCGGCCGGACAGCGCGATGCGCACCGGGTCGAACAGCGCGCATTCCACGAACACCTCGGTGGTATCCGCATCGCAGCCGGTCGCCTCG
>DAIDJI010000503.1 GCA_027451455.1 Planctomycetales bacterium
AGAAAGACTCGCCGCTTTCGCACTCTCGCCCTTCCGCGCTTTCACGTTTCCTTCATCCATCGCCTTCGAAATCGACTCCCATCCCGGGACATCCGGACCCGGGAACGGGCGCCGGCCATCCGGGATGGCAATCGTCGCGAGGAGATCGATCCGACCGGAGAGCCCTCAGAGGTGGGCCCGGTCGGGAAAGAGATTCCGTCCATCCTGGACGGCAATTGGGGCGGCTGACGAGACAAGAGACAAGAGGCGTGAGAGCCGAAGGTGAAGTCGAGGCGGGCTTCCGCCCCCGTTATCGGGCGCGGAGCAGTCCGCGCATCTGGAGGTGGCTGACGGGCATGGAAGCCTCCTGGAGCAGCCGGGTCAGCTTGATCTCGACCACCTGCGCGGGCCGGAGGGCCGCACGATCGTCGACTACCAGAACCTCCTCATGGCCGGAAAACGGCCCAGACTCGGGGCCGAGCCGGCCAACCATGCGGTCGAGACGGGGATTCAACACGCGTTCCACGGCGGGAACGATCGCGGTACGAGCAGGGGTCACAGGCAGACTCACAGGGGTTTTCATTGCCATCGGATATGGGCCCTCCTTGAAAAAGGGGGGAGACTCTATTCATAACACACAGATCGCCGGTCGTAAATTCCACCGCCGATCCGTTTTCGTTGCAGCGGGTCGCGATCGCCCCCCGCGACCCATCCCACCACCTCGCCGGCCCGGCCCAAGCCGAGCCGCGCCGATTCGTACGTTGATCCTGGAAGACGACTCTTCCAACTCGGCCGTGTCAGGGCCATCTCACCCGTGCCGGACCTCATGGGACCCGTCGCGCCGGGCGGACATCGGTCGGACCGGCTGCGGCAGCCCCGAAACTCGGCCGGGCGAGAATTTTGTCCAATCCGCTTCTCGCCCAGGGTCAATTGGTTCGTACTTCAGAGTAGCGCTTGATGTTGGTAAGCGTCATCTCTCCGGCACTTGGGCCGATCGGATCCTTCGAGCATCCCCACTGGGGCAATTGCCATGCCGAGATTCACATGACAAAGTGGAAATCAGGTTGAATTTTCGAGAAGACGGTAGACGGGCGTATCCGGAGCTGGATGCCGGTCGATACTCGTCCTGTAGGTAAATACGGGAGAAGGCTGGGGGATCGCGAATAGCCCCGGCCGGAAATTTCGAATTTCGGGCACGAGAGGAACGTCGAGGCACGTCTCGACGACCGATCGGCGTGGGGTGAGGGACTGATGAAGAGGCCGACGCGGTGGGAGAGGCTGCGAGGGATCGCCCGAGAACTGGGCACGATCGCCCGGAGAGGGCGCCATGTCTGGAGGCTGGTCCCCTGGCGGCAGCGCCTTGGACTGTTCGCGGCGCTGGTTGTCATGGCGATGGCGAGCCTCGCCAACACGGTCGTTCCCGTTTGTCTGGGCCGCCTGGTCGACGCGGCGAGCCGGCCCGGAATCTCTCAGCCCGACCTCTCCGCCGCGGCCACCCTTTATCTTTCGCTGATCGCTGTCGCCTACCTTGTCCGCGAAAGCATGAATGTTTTACGTAGATTCCTGGTCGAGCGGACCTGCACGCGCATTGACAAGGATACGTATGTGCGGGTCGTTGCTCACCTGATGAAGGTCGACCTCTCGGTGCTGGGGCGTGACCAGGTGGGTGCCCTTTATGGGAGGATCACCCGGAGCATCGAGGGGTTGATCCGGTTTCTTCGGGTGACGTTTCTGGAGTTTGTCCCGGCGATCTTCACCGGGAGTTTCGCTCTGATCGCGGCGTTTACCCAGCAGCCGAAGGTCGCCCTGGCGATGTTGATGGTCGCTCCGATCTCGGTCGGGCTGACGATCGCCCAGATCATTACCCAGAAAGGGATTCGCCTGGATCTCCTGCGGACCCGGGAGCGGATGGATGGAACGGTCGTGGAGCAGCTTGGCGGAATTGACTATGTCCGGGCGGCCGACACCCACCGGCAGGAGGTCCGCCGGGTGGCCCGGGTCGCCGAGCGTCGGCGGGCCCGGGAGTTGAGGCACCACATCGAGATGTCGCTCTTCGGCTCGGGCAAGGCGATCAACGAGGGGTTCTTCCTGGTCGCGGTGCTGGCCGTCGCGGTCTACTACCTGCTTCAGGGAAAGCTCCAGCCGGGCGCCCTTGCCTCGCTCTCGGGGCTCTTCCTCTACGTAATGGCCCCGCTGAACGAAATCCACCGGTTCATGGACGAGGCCCACGAGAGCAGTCTGAGGATCGGCGACCTGATCCGGCTCCTGAAGGTCCCGGTCGACCGGTCGTTCAAAACGCCGGCCAGTTCGCCGACGCCCCGGCTGGAGCCGGGCGGACCAATGTTCGAGGCCGAGGGCTTGCAGGTTGAGTTCCGAACCCCAGCCGGGCCGGCGCGGGGGCTCGACGACCTCTCGGTGACGATCCGCCACGGAGAGTCCATCGGCGTCGCGGGTCGGTCCGGGTGCGGCAAGACAACCTGGCTCCGCGCCCTGATGCGGCTGGTCCACCCAACGGCCGGCACGGCGACCATCGGCGGCGTCCCGCTGGAGTGTGTCAGCCGGAAGGCGATCGGCGAGCTGATCGGCTATGTCGGCCAGAATCCGTTCGTCTTCGCCGGAACGATCGCCCAGAACATCGCCTACGGCTGCGACGCCCCGAGCGACGCCGCGATCCGTCGGGCGGCCGAGATGGCCTGCATCCACGACGAGATCTTGCGAATGCCCGGCGGCTACAGGGCCCGGGTCGCCGAGCGGGGCCAGAACCTCTCCGGAGGCCAGCGACAGCGAATCGCGCTGGCACGCATCTTCCTCAAGAACCCGCCGATCCTGATCCTCGACGAGGGGACGAGCGCCCTCGACAACACCAGCGAACGACTCGTTCAGCAGGCGATCAACACCGCCCGGACCGACCGGACCGTGATCCTCGTCGCGCACCGGCTGACCACTCTCCGCGAGGCCGACCGCATCCTCGTCTTCGACGACGGCCGGATCGTCGAGTCAGGGACCTACGCCGAACTGGTCGTCCGCGGCGGCGTCTTCGCCGACCTCGTCCGAGCCGCCGACGCCCCCGAACCCCTCGTGGTCATGAATTAACCACAAGGACACCGAGACACCGAAAACCGAAACCCTTTCCGGCTGGGTCTTCTCGGTCGCTCGGTCTCTCGGTGGTTCGTTAATGACCGACACAGGGCGGCTGGCTGGAGAGCTGGACCATCGCCTCAAGGGCCCTCGCCTTCTGCTCGGGGCGGAGGATCAGGTAGCGGTGCCGGCCGGTCGACTTCGCCTCGAACCGCGTGAAGCCGTCGCGCTCGACCGTCACCCGGCCCACCGGCGAAAGATCAAAATAGCCCCGATCGGGCATCACCGCGTAAAGGACGCTGGTGAGGTCCCAGGTCGGCCGGTTGTGCGGCGGAGGATTGCGCAGGATGTAGGCATCGGCCACCGGATGGTGCTTTACGTACGCGTAATCGCGGTCGATGCTCGTCGCCGGGTACGGCAGCGCGATCCCCACCTCAAACGGGCTGAAAACCATCGGCGAAGGCCAGCGATCGGCGATAGCCTGAGCACTCTTCACATCTTTGATCACATTGTATTCGCAATAATGCTTGTTTCCTTCGATGGCCTCGAAGGCGCCGGCCATTAGCGAGAGGAGCTTGACCTTCCGGCGAACGAGCTCGATCCCTGGGAGCGGCGAGTGCTCGTCCGGGGGGGAGTCGAGGAGGTGGGCGAGGTTGGTCGAGAATCCGACCTGAGCGATCACGACCGAATGATCGGGCTGGGACGCCAGAGTTCTGCGCAGGATGGAAAGGGCCGAGGGGGCGGATCGGCCGGAAATCAGATCGTGAGGATATCGAAAGTTTCCATCGGCGTTCTTCTGGTCGACGAGCGAGAGGAAAGCGCTTTGCTCGACGACGCCCCCCTGCCCGACGACGCCGATCGGGATCTGGCCCCGGCCGTGGAAAGTGTTCACGGCATCCACGAATGGAGCCGCTTTCTCATGATCGACACTGATTGTGACGGCAAGCAGCCGGCACTGCCCACGGGATTCAAGCGCGTGGATGAGACTAAGAGCAAGGACGTCGTCGCAATCGCCGCAGATATCCGTGTCGAGGATGATGGAGACGGGCTCGAGAAGTCCCGCTGAGTCTCGTGGAGTCCCAAAACCGGGGATGGCGGCGAGGGCGGCGAGGGCGAGGGCTGTCGGCAGGAGACCGTATGGCATGGTGGGTTTTGACCTCGGATCCTCGGGGAATTTGTCGCGATGGAGACCTGGTCGATACCGAGGCCGTGGGCGATCTCAGGCGATCAGTTCCTTGACCACGCGGGCCGGCTCGACGCCGGTCAGGCGCTGATCGAGCCCGAGGTACCGGTAGGTGAACCGGCGGTGGTCGAAGCCGAGGAGCTGAAGGACAGTCGCGTGGAAGTCGTGGATGTGGACCGGGTCCTTGACGATGTTGTACGAGAACTCGTCGGTCTCGCCGTAGATCTGGCCCGGGCGTGAGCCGCCGCCGGCCATCCACATGGTGAAGCATCGGGGATGGTGGTCGCGGCCGTAGTTGTCGTGGGTCAGGCCGCCCTGCGAGTAGATCGTCCGGCCGAATTCGCCGCCCCAGATCACCAGGGTTTCATCGAGCAGCCCGCGCTGCTTTAAATCGACAACGAGCGCCGCAGCAGCGCGGTCGACCTCGGCACAGCGCTCTTCGA
>DAIDJI010000504.1 GCA_027451455.1 Planctomycetales bacterium
TCCCGACGCCAGAGCGGCCCGCGGCATGTCATCTCCCTCGTCCCAGCTTGCGTGATGGGGGTCTCCGC
This sequence comes from Planctomycetales bacterium, assembly GCA_027451455.1. Lineage (GTDB taxonomy): Bacteria > Planctomycetota > Planctomycetia > Isosphaerales > Isosphaeraceae > JAKAUH01. The sequence continues at coordinate 69 of DAIDJI010000504.1, forward strand.
AGGCGATCTGAACGACGTTGATCCCGAGGCGGTCGAGCAGGGTGCGTAGCTCGGCGATGCTTCGGACCTGGAGGCTCCAGCTACAGAGGCCAATGATCCCAGGGGCCACGGCCGGCTGGTTCGGCTCCGGCGTTCGCGACATGTTTGTTCTCCCCACGGCCGACGGCCGCGCATGGTCCTCCGACGATCCACCCCGGATCGTGTCGATCGGCGATCATAGCGACCGGGGCGCTGCCTCGCGACCTCCTGTCGGTGTCGGGTGAGGGAATCGGGGGTGATCCCGCGGGGATCGAATTAGAGGGAGGTGAGCAGCTCGACCGATTGCGTCTCGCGCGGGGGCGTGGACTGGAGCGAGTCTCGGGCGAGGACGACGCGGTTGCGGCCACTGGCCTTGGCCTGATAGAGGGCTTCGTCGGCGGCCTCGATCAGCTCGATCGGGACGACGGGCCAGCCGGGCGGGCCGTAGGCGAGGCCGATGCTGACGGTCGCGTGGATCTCGTCGCCGGCCGCTCGGATCCGCCGGGAGGCGACGCCCGATCGGATTCGCTCGGCACGGTCGGAGGCGAGGTCGAGCGAGCCGGCCGGCAGTGCGACGATGAATTCCTCACCGCCGTACCGCGCCACAAGGTCCTCGTTTCGGGTGGATTCGCGGATCACGCCGGCCACCTCGCGGAGAACGACATCGCCAACCAGGTGTCCGTGGCGGTCGTTGATCCGTTTGAAATGGTCGACGTCGGCCATCATGACCACCAGGCCGAGCCCCTGCGCGGAGGCACTGGCGGCCAGCCGGCCGACCTGTCCAAGGAAGTAGGCCCGGTTATAGGCGCCGGTGAGGCCGTCGCGGACGGTTCGCTCGAACATCTCGCGCTGAAAGTGCTCGTCTGAGGAATCCAGGCGAACCAGCTTCAGGACGACACCGCTCCCAAGCTGAATGCGGTCGCCGTCCTCGACCGGGAAGGTCCGGCCAGGGGCGAGCCGGTCGCCGTTGAGAAACGTACCGTTGGTGCTGGACTCGTCCGTGACCGTGACCTGGCCGTGCGCATCCATCCGGACGATCGCGTGGCGTCGGGAGACGGTCATATCATCGAGCGGGAAGGTATTTTCGCTCGATCGGCCGAGGCTCGCGCCTTCGTCACCCATCCGGAGCATCGTCCCGGGGATGCCACCACGGATGACGATCAGGTAGGCGGAGTGCCGGGCACCGGGTCGGTGCTCGGCACGGCCGGCGAGGATGGGCGATTCGCAGAACTGCGTGCTGGCTTTCGCATCCATGTTGGGACCCCGCTCGACGGATCCGTCGCCCTCGACCTGGGCGAGGTCGGTCCGCGCGCCGTCGTCGCGCAACCCTAGGTCGCGGGGCGGGAGGCGTCAAATCGAGCCGGGCGGGAGGCGGACGGACGGACCTCCGGATTACTGGCCGGGCTCCTCGTAAACGCCCGGGACGGGCTCGTCGGAGAGGGGCGGGACGGGGGGCAGTTCGACCGAGTTGAGGCCGATCATCGCCTGGATCGAGGACGGATCGATCTCGCCGAGGATCAAGTCCGTCGTCACGAAGGCGCCGATCCCGTCGATGGAGGCGTCGACACCGAAGGCTTCGGCCTCGAACCCCGGCGCGGGCGCGGCGAACGGTGGGGTCGGTGCCAGGGCCGGCCTGGGGACCGAAGGGGCCGGTACCGCGGCCTGGCTCTGAGCCTCGTGATCGGTGTGAGAGTGTGAGAGCGAGACGGGCCGGCGGCGGTCGAGAAGGTGGCCGACGTCGAATCGCTCGCCGATGTAGTGGCGCCGGACGTCGGGATTGTTGAGGATCTGCTCGCGATTCCCGTAGGCGAAGACGCGTCCCTCGCGGATCAGGTAGCAGCGGTCGGTGACCTCAAGAGTCTCGCGGAACTGGTGATCGGTCAGCAGGATGCCGATGTTGTAACGCTCGACCAGGTCGCGGATCTGGTCCTGGATCTCGGCGACCGTCTTCGGATCGATGCCGGCGAACGGCTCGTCGAGCATGATGAGCTTCGGCTCGGTGATCAGCGATCGAGCGATCTCGAGCCGGCGACGCTCGCCACCGGAGACCCGGTTGGCCTTGGTCTTGCGGATCTTGGTCAGGCCGAACTGGTCGAGAAGCTCGTCCTGCCGATCGCGCCGCTGCTTCCTCGTCAGGTCGCTGCGGGTTTCGAGGATGGCCATCAGGTTATCCTCGACGGAGAGCTGCCGGAAGACGCTCGCGTCCTGGGCCAGGTAACCCATACCGGCTCGGGCGCGAAGGTACATCTGCATATTGGTGATGTCGCGGCCGTCGAAGAAGACCTTACCGCCATCGGCGGGAATCAGGCCGATGGTCATCCGGAAGCTGGTGGTCTTGCCGGCGCCGTTGGGTCCGAGCAGGCCGACGACCTCGCCGCGGTCCACGTCAAAGTCGACCCCATTGACGACCTGACGGCGTCCGTACCATTTCTCGAGGCCGCGGACATCGAGCAGTGGCATGAGCCGATCCTCCTTGATCGCGATACCTGGCTCACCGGCCAGGCGATCCCACCCGCGCATCCGGCCGGCCGGGGAGGGTCATCGGATCCACTTCATCCGCTCGAGATAGGGCCGGAACGGAAACCGAAAGTCGCGGCCCCAGGCGATCTCGGGCCAGACCGGGACGCCGTGCGGCCAGTAGATGAAGAAGGCCTTGCCGGTAAGATACTGGCGCGGAACCTCGTACGTTCGCCGGCTTCGGCTTTCGTCCCAGGAGATGTCGCGCTCCCCCCAACGACGACTATCCGAACTGCACGGGCTATTGTCCCCCATCATGAAGAACCGATCGGCGCCGATCTCGAAATCGCGACGGCCCGGCCGGGTCATCTTTGAGAACCGGGAGGGGTCGCCCAGCAGGTCGAAGAGTTCCGCCGGGGTCGAGGGCGTCCGCTCGTTCCACGCCAGTTCGAAATCGTGCTTGCCGGGCTCCTGGGTATAGTAGATATCGCGCTTCAGGACAAGATCGGCCGTCTCGATCGTCGCATGACGCACGGCGATCGCCGCGGGGGTCAGGTCGGCCCCCGTCGGGACCGGTTCAACCTCACCGTCCTCGTAGGTGAATCCCTCGCCGCCAACCGGACGACCGTCAACTACCAGCATCAGCCGGTTGTCCACATTGGCGAACTCGACCTGGTGCCGCCCCGCTCCCTTGATCGGTGTCGCGACCTGGCCGAGAACCTCATCTCCCCGGGTAAACGTCGCCTCGCCGGTCGACAGGTCGACCGTACAGCGATGGGCCACGCCTCCCTCGATCAGTTCCCAACGAATCGAGCCGCCCGCCTTCACTTCCTTGATGTCCACGTGGGATTGGAGGGTCAGATCGCCGACCCAGTCCGCTTGCATCCAGGGAGCAAGCCGGTCCTGAGGGTTGGGAATATTGGTGTTGTACGAGTAAAAATCGGTGACGAGAGTTGGGCGGGGGGCCCGCGGCTCTCGGCCCTCGAGGATCGCGTCCCATTGTTCGGGGTCAGGGACCAGGTGGCTGTACCTGAGTTCGGACCACTCAGTGCTTCCCTCAGACCGATACTGGCTTTCAGAAGCGGAGGCCGTCCATCCCGAGCTGCCGCGCCATCGGGCCCACTCTGGGCGATCGGCAAGGGCCCGGGGTCGATATCGGTCGTCGTGGACCGTGATCTGCATCGACGACTGGTGTTTCCAAGGCTTCCGGGCCAGGACGAACCGATCTTGCCCCGGCGCCCGGAGGTAGAGGTCGCCGTGAGCGATCCGGAGTGTCTCGCCGGGGAGACCGACCAGCCGCTTGATGTAGCTGACATCCGGGTCTTCGGGATATCGGAAAACGACCACGTCCCACCGCTCGGGGGAACCGCTGCCGGGGAGGAACGGCAGGTCGTAGGGGAACATCATCACCAGGATGCGATCCCCCTTGAAGCTCGGCTGCTCGGCCAGCGAGCGGTCGAGGAACCGGCAGTTCACACAGAGGCCCGCCTCGACGTCGCGGTTCGGATAGCCCGATGCCTCGACCTCGCCCGAGGCGTTCACCGCGTAGACGAAGCCGCACTGCGGGCAGGCGACCTCCTTGTGGCGGCCCATCAAGGTCGGCGCCATCGAACCGGTTGGGATCACGAACGCCTGCGCCTCGAAACCGCGGACCACCAGCGCCAGGATGAACGCCACGACGATCGCCTCGACGGTGTCGCGGTAGCTCTCCTTCGGCGGTTCGGCCCGGCCGGTCATGGTGGCGGATGGCGGAGTGGCGGAGGACCGTCCCATCGCGTGGCTTTCCCTTTCGTGATCGCGCCCCAACCCGACGGGCCCATTTGTCATCGCATCACCGTCAATGGCACACTCTCAACGAATGTAACGGATCCGGCGGGGATCGGGAACCCAGCAAACCGATCGCCCAAAGACCTTGAGCGGCACCAGCGCCCCCGGCAGGTGGACCAGAAACGGCTTGCCCAGCAACATGGAGCCCGGCACCACCGGCCCGACTCCCCAGAACCGCGAGTCGTTCGAGACCGGACTGTTGTCGCCCAGCACGAAAAACTCGTCGGGACCCAGATCGACTGACGAATGGATGGATCGTCCGGCCCTCGGCATCCCGGCGAGCGTTGCTGTGTAGTAAATGTCTC
>DAIDJI010000505.1 GCA_027451455.1 Planctomycetales bacterium
TTCCGTTGTCCGTGTTCCGTTGGGAGCCGTTATTTGCTCGCCTTTCCAATGATCATGCCCACAACACCGCCGAAGAGGGTAGTGATCAGCGGGAAAACCGCCCGCGCCTCGGCCGAAACGACGCCGTGGCGGGCCACGACGAAGCAACAATAGCCGCCAATCACCAGGAGAAATAAGAAGGCGATGATGTATGCGAGGAGTTCCTTGACCATGAAGGACCAGGATTCCCTCCAGAGTCGAGCGGCTTTATCCTCCGGGTCCTCGGGGGCCTTGATGCTGAGACTGTCGACCTTCAAGCCATCGGGTAGCAGGGCGCCGATGTCGAATTTCTGGGTGGCCACGCCTACCGTCCCCCGGAGCCTGCAAGCCCGGTGAACTCGACGTCCAGGGAATCCGATGATGCGGCGTATCCGATATGATTTCCCTGAGCAGCCGCCCGGAGAGCCTCACGGTAGAGCGAGAGCGCGCGCGTGAAGACCGATTCGAGTGGTTGCTGCGAGTCCCGGGAGAGTTGTTCCAGGGTCGTCATCATCTCAGGCGTAATATCCAGGGTGAGCGAGAGAGACGGTGCGCTCGCGCCGGATTCTCGGTTGCCGGGCATGGTGGGCAGCTCTCCGATCGATGGAAACGGGCCGACGCGCCTCATGAACCGAAATTATCGACATGCAAAGCATTCGGTCAAGTGGGGCGGTGTCGCCCGACGATCTGTCCATCCTTGACTTCACATAAAGTCGGTCGCCGGGCGACCATGGCCAGGTTGACCCATTCAAAAACTCTTGCACAGCCCGAACAAGCTCCCTCGTAGCTGACCCAATCCGCCGGTTTCCCGTTGATAAGAGGGCCCGACGTCCTTATCTCGCGAATCACCAGGGCAGCGCCGCAGACGGGGCAGTTTTCAGGGGGTTCCTATGAGCGAGCCCAGTATCGCTTCTGGAGGCCGGGACGAAGCCGGGCGGGCAAGAGTGTTCTCGCAAGAGCATCGAGGGGCACAAGCACGGCGAGAAGGCAAATCGTCGCGACCGCCCAGACGAGCAGGGCTGCGATGACGACGCCTCGGGCCACCCACTCATACCTGTACTCCCATGGCTCGAAGGGTCGGATGTCGCTCCCGAATCTCAGCAATGGGATCCTCATGCGAGATCTCGTGCCTGCCTGGCCCGCTCCATCCTTAGCGCCTCGCCATCGCGCACGAGACACCGCCCGCGGCCGGGAGATATCCGTTGAGGGCGTAGTCCATCACCATTCGGTCGGCGTTGAACCGCCAGGCGAGCGTTCGGAAGGCGTCCTTCTGCCGGGCGATCCAGCCCCGGGGCAGGCCCGAGGAGTCTCGCTTGTAGTAGAGCGGCACCACCTGCTCGGTGAGCGTTTCGAGCAACGAGTTGTAATCGCGCTCGTCCTGGATCGAGGGGTTCGCGTGGGTCTGGCCGGTCCCGATCGCGAAGCCGTTCGTTCCGTCGTACGCCTCGGCCCACCAGCCGTCGAGGATCGAGCAGTTCAGCGCTCCGTTGAGGGCGGCCTTCTGCCCCGAGGTTCCGCTGGCCTCCTGGGGACGTCTCGGGTTATTGAGCCAGATATCCACGCCCTGCACGAGCATTCTCGCCACGTGCATGTCGTAGTCCTCGACGAAGACGATCCGGGTGGCGAACTGATCCTGCCGGGTCATCCTGGCGATGTTCTGGATCAGCTCCTTGCCCATCCGGTCCTCGGGGTGGGCCTTCCCGCCGAAGACGAACTGGATGGGACGGTCGATTGAGCTGACCATCTCGATCAGCCGCTCGACGTCCTGCAAAACCAGCCCAGCCCGCTTGTAGGTCGCGAACCGGCGGGCGAAGCCGATCGTCAGCGCCTCGAGCGAGAGCGCCTCCATCGACCGTTCGATCGCCGCGTCGGGTTCCTCGCGACGTTTCGCCTGCGCGGCCAGGCGCATCCGGACGAAGTTGATCATCCGGGCCTTGAGGACCTGCTGCGTCTCCCAGAGTTCGGCGTCCTCGATCCGGTCGACGGCCTCCCAGGTCTCCGGATGCCGCTGTTTCTTCGGCCAGTCGGTGCCGAGGTGTCGGTCGAAGACCAGGTGCAACTGCGGAGCCACCCAGCTCTGCACGTGGACCCCGTTGGTGATGTGCCCGATCGGGACCTCCTGCTCGGCCCGGCCGGGGTAGAGCGGTTGCCACATCCGACGCGAGATCATCCCGTGCAATGCGCTGACGCCGTTGGCGTGCTGCGAGAGCTTCAGCGCCAGCACCGTCATGCAGAACGGCTCATTATGGTCCGACGGATAGACCCGGCCGAGCCCCATGAAATCGTCGTACGAGAGGTGCAGCGCCTCGCGGACCTTGACCAGATGCTCCTCAACCAGCGGGGCCGGGAACCGGTCGTGCCCGGCGGCCACCGGCGTGTGCGTCGTGAAGACGGTCATGGCCGAGACATCGCGAACGACCTCGCCGAACGGCAGCCCGGTCGCCTCAACCTGAAGCCGGATCATCTCCAGCGTCGCGAAGGCGCTGTGGCCCTCGTTCAGGTGCAGGACCGACGGCGTGATCCCGAGGGCCTGAAGCACCCGGACGCCGCCGACGCCCAGCAGGAGCTCCTGCCGGATGCGGACACGGGCGTCGCCGCCGTAGAGCCTCGCCGTGAGCGAGCGATCCGACTCGTGGTTCTCGGGGACGTTGGCGTCGAGAAGCAGGAGGGTCGTCCGGCCGACCTCGACGCGCCAGACCCTCGCGTGCAGGACGCCGGTGGCCGTCTCGACAGAGATCAACAACGGCTTGCCGTCGGCGCCCAGCACGCTCTCGATCGGCAGTAATTCGACATCGGCGTTGAGGTAGTGCTCCTGCTGCCATCCGTTGGCGTCGAGCGACTGGCGGAAGTAACCCTGTGCATAGAGCAGGCCGATCGCGATCAGCGGGATTCCAAGGTCGCTGGCGCTCTTGAGGTGGTCGCCGGCCAGGACGCCCAGGCCGCCCGAGTAGATCGGCAGACTCTCGTGCAGGCCAAACTCCGCCGAGAAATACGCAACGGGCCGCGTCCGGAGAATCGAGGCATGCACCGAGCCCCAGCTCTCGCTTCCCTCGAGGTACTCGGCCAGCCGACGAAAGGCGTAGTCGATCCGCGAGTCGAGCGCCATCTCGGCCGCACGCCGCTCAAGCTGGTCCACGGGGAGCCGCTTGAGGAACTCGACCGGATTGTGGTCCACCTTCCTCCAGAGCGCCGGGTCCAGCTCGCGGAAGAGCGCGATGACATTCGGCTGCCAGGTCCACCAGAGGTTCCGCGCCAGTTCGCGGAGCTTGTCCATCAACTGCGACCGACCGACCATGGCCCACTCCCCCGCGTGCTCGTCCCCGACTGCTTCCCGACGTCCTCACGTCGCACTCACACCATAGAGCAGCTTAGTATCTCCGATACCGTCCGGCACGCCAAGATGGATCGAGGGGGAGCCGCTCCGGGCCCGCGACGGGTTTGGCCTGCCATTTGCCACACATCCCGGGTGTCGACCGAAACCCACCGGATTGTCGAGTCGATGGGATCGAAAGGGTCGGGACCGCGGCCGAGGGCTGCGGCCGGCAGATGAGGCGACGGAGGTCAGGCCGATGGTCACCAACGAAACGATGACGGAAACCCCGCAGCAGATGCCGATCGAACCCGTGGCCGATGGTCCCTTGATCGTCGCCCCTGGCGCTCCTGGGGCGATTCTTCAGCCCGCCCCGACCGAGGAGGCCACTTCCGAACCGGCGGGCCCGGGCATCGAGGGCGAAACCACCATCTGGGAGGGCCATTACTCCGGCCGCAATTTTATCGGCCGGATTCTGATGGGGATCTTGCTCGGCGCCGGGTGGACCGTCCTCGCAATCTCGCACTGGAACCACAATGCAAGGTCCGACCAGCACAATGCGTCGTTCTGGGTCTTCCTGCTCGGAGTGATCGTGGGCTTGTACTGGCTCAACCTCGGCTACCGGTTTCTTCGCGCCCGCCGTGGACACCACTACCGACTGACCACGCGTCGCCTCTTCGTCGCGACGGGCTTCTTCAGTCGCCGAGTGGACCAGGTGGAATTGATCCGGATCAAGGATATTTACATCCAGCAGAGCATGGTTGGCGACTGGCTGGGAATCGGCAACGTGGTGATCATCTCTTCCGAGCAGACACTGCCGAAAGCCTATTTGCTGGGGATCGACGAGCCCCGTCGCGTCATGGACTACATCTGGCACCACATGCGGCTCGAACAGGCTCAGAAAACGAGCCGGGTGAACCCGGTCTGAACCCGACCTCGAGACCGAATCCGCTCGCGAGGCGTCCTCAGGGAAACCTGGAGGGCGCCTCCCCGAGACCGCCGCGATGTTGGGGCGGCCAGAGAAATTTGGGGCTTGCAATTCCCGGCACAGAACGGTTCTCTGAAAAGAGATCGGGGCCGGGCCGCGGCCCCTTTGAGTTTCTCTCCCGAGGAAGGTGGGACACGATTATGGCCGAGGGATCGGGCGGCGGCGCGTCGGGATGTCGGGTCGACCTGGCGGGCCGGGTGGCCCTGGTGACAGGTGCCTCTCGCGGGATCGGACGGGCCATCGCGGTCCGGCTCGCCGCGTGCGGGGCATCGGTGGCGGGCGTCGCACGGACGAAGGAGGGCCTGGAAGGCACTCTCTCGGCGATCCGAGAGGCGGGCGGAACGGCCGAGGGCTTC
>DAIDJI010000506.1 GCA_027451455.1 Planctomycetales bacterium
TTGACGTTCCGACCGATCCGGACCCGATCCGCGATCGGCACCAGTTCCTCATGGCGCTGCTCCGTCAAGCCGACCGTCGCGAGTTCGACCTGGTCGAGGCGCCGCTGTGGAACGGCAACGGGGCGGCCGTGGGTTCGGCCGCCCGGTGGCCGCTGGTCGTTCGACTGGAGACCCCGTTCGCCCTGATCCGTGAACAGGCCGGGATCGAATACAACTATCATGTCCAGACGCTGATGGCCGCCGAGCAACTCCAGCTCGCGTATGCGACGGGCACCATCGGGATCAGCGAAGCGGTCGTCAAGACGGTCGAGGAGGCGTACCACATCCCCCTGCCCTTCCATGGCCGGCGGCTGGCGGTCATTCCACTGGGATTGCCCTCGCTGGACCGGATCCCAATGCGAGCGGTCGAGACCACGCCTACCGAGGGAACGAAGTTCCTCTACATCGGGCGGTTCGAGGCGCGCAAAGGGATTCTCGATCTGGCCGGAGCGTTCGCCAGGGTCGCCCGGGAGGATCCCAAGGCGACTCTCTGGTTGGTCGGGGCTGACAACAGCGCCAACGATGGATATGCGGCGCGAACCGGCCGGTCGTACGGACAGACGATCTGCGAGATGTGGGGCCCGGAAATCCTCCCGCGGGTCCGGATCTTCGGACGGCTGGACGAGGGGATGAAGAACTACCTGCTCTCGACCTGCGACGTGCTCGTGGCGCCGTCGATCTACGAGTCGTTCGGGCTGATGTACGTCGAGGCCATGCGTGCCGGCAAGCCGGTGATCGGGACGACGGCCGGGGGAATCCCGGAGGTTGTCGAGAACGGCGGGACCGGCCTTCTCGTGCCGCCGGGCGACATCGAGGCGCTCGCCCTGGCGATGCTCCGGCTCAGCGGCGACGCGGGGTTGAGGCGGGCCTTCTCGCAACGGGGGCTGGAGCGGTTCGAGGAGCGGTTCAGCCTCTACAACTTCGGCCGGCAGACCGAAAATTTCTATCGCGAGGTGCTGGAGGTATGGCAAGGCCGAGTCGGCCAGGCCCCTTCGGCGCCCCCGGCCTCTGCGTCAGTAACCTCCCCCGCCGTCCAGAGGGCGACTCGATTTGTCGCCTGAGGGCACGATCTCCCCGCGCCCGATCACGGCCTGCACGCCCCAGGTTGGCGTGCGCCCACGGTTAAAGGAGTCTCGAAGTGGGAAGGACAGAGGGCGTCCCGCTGCGGATCGGGATCGAGGTGTTCGGGACCCAGACCGCCAGCCGCCTCCGGGGCATCGGTCGATACAGCCGGGACCTGCTCGCGGCCATGCTCGCTGGCGATCCGGTCAACGAATACATCCTTTACGGCCAGTACGGCCTACCCGACGATCAGGTTCCCCGCGCCCCGAACGCCAGGACACGCCTGCTCCGGCCGGGCCCTGGCGGGCCGACCATGGCCCACGCCATGGAGCGGCTGGTCGAGGACAATCCCGATCATCTCGATATCCTGCTGTTGCTCAACCCGCTGGAGATGGCCCCGGGCTATGACCTGCCGGCGCGGCCCCTCGGCGGGCTGAAAATGGCCGCCGTCGTCTACGACCTGATCCCGCTGCTGTTCCAGGAAGAGTACTTCTCCCGGTGGCCAGGGCCCGAGTTCGTCCGCCGCTATGCTCAGGGCCTGGAGCGGCTGAAGGAGTACGATGCCCTGCTGGCGATCTCGGAGTCAACCCGGCGCGACGTGATCGCGCTGCTCGGGCTCGCCCCAGAGCGAGTCGTGACCATCGGCACGGCGAGTGACGGCCGCTTCTTCGTGCCGGATCGAACCGAGCCGATGCCGCCGCCCTCGCGGTTGCTCCTCTCCAGGCTCGGAATTGAGGGCCCGTATGTCTTCTCCGTCGGCTCGATGGAGTATCGCAAGAACCTCTGGGGGCTGATCGACGCCTTCTCCCGGTTGTCGGCCGAGCTGAGGCGGGACCATCAACTGGTCCTGACCTACAACCTCTCGGGCCCCGAGCGTGAACGGGTCTGGCAGTACGCCCGCGACCGCGAGGTCGAGGAAGCTCTGGTGCTGACCGACCGGCTCGAGGAACCCGCTCTGCGGACCCTCTACCAGCGCTGCGCGGCGTTCGTTTTCCCCTCCTCCTATGAGGGGTTCGGCCTGCCGGTCCTCGAGGCGATGTACTGCGGGGCGCCGGTGATCGCCGGCAACAATTCGTCGCAGATTGAGGCCGTCGGCGACGCGGGGCTCCTGTTCGACGTCTCCGATGCCGGCAAGCTGGCCGAGTGCCTGACGCGATTGCTCAGCGACCCCGACCAGTCGCGGAAGATGGGCGAGCGGGCGGTGGCCCGGGCCCGGCTCTTCCGTTGGGAAGAGTCCGCCGAGAAGGCGCTGAACGCCCTCGGCCACGCCGTCGCCTGTCGGCCCACGCCGGCGCCCCGGCGCACCGGGAGCGGGCGCACGTCCCGGCGCCGGCTGGCGTTCTTCTCGCCCCTACCGCCGCTGAAGTCGACGGTCGCAGACTATTCCGAGCGGCTTCTGGAGGAGCTCGGGCGACGGTACACGATCGACCTGTACCACGACATCGGCTACCTGCCGCACATTGGGCTGAGATCGGACGAGTATGGCTGCCACGACCACCGGCTCTTCCCGCGAAATTCGGGCGTTCTGGGCTATCACGCCGTCATCTACCAGAATGCGAACTGCCCCTATCACGCGTACGTTACGGCGGCGCTTCGGCATCACCCAGGGATCGTCGCGTTGCACGGTCCGAGCCTGGCGAGTCTCCCTCTCGATGCGGGCCTGCTCAATCAGGCCGAGGCGGTGATCGTACCGTCGTCGAGCTGGGCCACGTCGCTGCGCCAGCGGTTCACGGATCATCGCGGCGAGGTCACGGTGATCGGGATTGGTGAGTCCGCGTCTGATGACGACTGGGCAGCCGTGGGCGATGCCTACGAGACCATCATCGAGCGGGCCGCGGCCCACCGTACCCGAACGCGCCGCGACCGGTCGCCGGCGCGGCCCAGGTTGCGATCCGCGACCTTGAGCCGATCCCTCCCCTTCACCTCTTCACAGGGACCGTCCACTCGCTCGCCGGGCCACGTTTCCGGCCGCGGCTTCAAAGCGGACCATTTCTCATCCTCCAGTTCGCCCGGTGGTGAATCATGAATCGTATGATCCGGAAGATGATCCGCCCCTTCTGGCGGATGTCGGGCCCGATCCGTCGGCCCCTCGTCAGCAGGTTCGACGAGCATGTCCTCGGGCTGCTCCGCCAGAGTCAGCCACCGATGCCGCCCGGTCCCCCAGCCGACCTCGACCTGCTGCTGAACAGCGTCGTCCGCGAACTGGCCCGGCTCCGTGCCCAGGTTGAGACGCTCCAGAGTCAGATCGATTCGCTCGAGTCGTCGGACCGGGATCACGACCACGACAATGAATGCGCTGCCTGCCGGCTCTCGGTCGTCGGCGACATCGGCTGATCCGATGGGGTCGGGACCGCGCGCGAAGAAAGGCCGGGGGCCAGTGTGCTCCCCCGGCCTTCATCCTGTAAGCCCTCGGCGGCGATCAGAACCGCGGATTACGCCAGACCTGGGTTCCGTCCACGTAGGTCATGGCTTCCAGCGAGGCCACGGACGGAATGTAGCGGAAGCGGGTCGGCTTTTCGTTCTCCAAAATCCAGCCGTGGCGGAAGAACAGGTCGATCAGGTCGCCGTCGATCTTCCGCGAGTGCAGGCCAATCACCAGCCAGCGGACGCGCTCCTTGAGCTTCTCGATCGAGGCGGCACAGAGCTCGCCCTCTCCGCCCTGCACGTCGATGTGGACCAGGTCCCATAAGGGCTCGCGGTCCAGAACGCTGTCGAAGGCCAGCATCTCGACGTCGATGTGCTCATCGAAGACCAGACCACGGTAATCCGAGTCATTGGCGTCGGGGGCGAAGCCGCCGTCCTCGCCGGAGCAGGCAAGTGGACGCCCGCCCCAGTCGGCGCTGGGGGCGGCCATCTTGGGCCAGCGGGCGCGGCCGGGCCGGACACCGATCACCGCGTTGTCCAGGCGATGGGCCGTCGGATCGAAACCGTTGTCACGGAAATGTGTTTGCATATAATCGAAGTGTTCGGGATCGCCCTCGATGCCGTGGAGCCGGATCTCGGAGATGCCGCGTCGCCGTGCGGCGGTCCCGCCGCTAATCAGCCAGGGGCCCCAGCCGGCGCCCAGTTCCAGGGCGACGTAGCGATCCTTCGCGGTCAGGACGCTCTTCAACAGGCCGACGTACTCGATCGTCTCGGCATGGAACCAGTCGCCGACCGGCACCGGCGTGCCGAAGACCTGGCCGTCGAACTGGGCGAAGGGGGTCGCGTAGTCAACGCGCGTCCAGACACCGAGGAAGTCGGCGATGAACCCTGGCCGGGATTGGTTTGGCACGGGTGGGAACGGCTCGAAGACCGACAGGTCCTCGTCGGAGTAGCCGCGGTACCACTGGCTCTCCGGCGGCGCGGGCGCCGAGACGATCTCGGCGGAATCGCTCCCCTCCGCGGGGATGCCCGGATCTCGCCGCCAGCGGCCGGACAATCGGCGATGGATCGTCGAGGCGATCCCGGTCATCTTGGACTCGATTGACATTGGGCATCCTTCCCATTCAAATAAAGGCGGAAGGAGTCCCTCTCCTTCAGGGGAGGGAGGAATTCCGCTCGGGTCCGTCCGACCGTCGGGTT
>DAIDJI010000507.1 GCA_027451455.1 Planctomycetales bacterium
AGCCTGCCCCGCGGCAGCGCGATCCTGCTCTCGGCCGAGGACGACCCGGCGCGGACGATCGTGCCGCGGCTGGTGGCCGCCGGCGCCGACCTGGACCGGGTGCATATCCTGACCACGATGGTCGAATCGGAGTTCCACCCGCCCCGCCACGGTCATCGCCTTCGAGGGAGCGAGGTGGAGGAACGTCAATCGCCGCGACCCGGTCGAGGCCACGACGGCCCCGCCCTCGATCGCGATCGCGCGGACCGGATCGGGTGCCACGCCGACCCGGCCGAGGACTCTCGACGATCGCTCGCGCACGTCGATCAGCACGACTTCATCCCCGGCTCGATCAACGGCGAGCAGGTGCCGGCCGTCGCCGAGCGGGGCGAGGTGCGCCAGGCCCCGGCCGATCCGGGGCTCGTCGATCACGCGCCTCGTCGCAAGATCGACGACCGAGAGGCTCCCGCTCCGGGAGTTCGCGACGAGGAGCGTCCGCCCCTCATCGACAATCGCGAGCGCCACCGGCCGGCGCGACCATCGGGGCAGGGGAGGGCTTGCGTCGATCTCGGCGTCGATCGGCCCGGCCGCGAGGGCGGCCATCGCGAGGAGGAGCGTCTTCATCTTCATCGCTCAATGGGCCTCCCTCGCCTGGCGGAGGATCTTCACGGCCGCATCAAGAGCCTCGTCGGGGGCCGGCGCCCCGGGCGCAGGGGTGGGCGCGGCGTAGGTCGGGGTCTCGCGCCTGAGTCGCAGGAGCCGGCCGTCAGGGGAGCGGCCAATGGCTCTCATCTCGATTCGATGATCGGGGACGAGCCCGCCCGTCGACTTCGGCGAACGCCGCGCGGGGGATCGAACGACCATCGGGCGGCCGTCGCCGCGCTCGAGGTAGCCGGTCCGGATCGAGAGCATCCATTGGCCGTCGCCGATCGGGACCGTCGACACGACGTCGGCCTCACCGATCGGGGAGGAGTCGCCGACAATCGTGGCGCGCCGGTTGTCCTGGAGTGCGGCCGCGACCCATCCCATCGTCCCGGATGTGGTCGGGGCGACCAGCACCGCGATCGGCCAGCCGCGGAAGAGGGCGTCGGCGTCGGCCCGGTAGATCGTCTCGCCCCGGGCCGTGCGCACCCGGCCGATTGTTCCCGATTCGAGAAGGCTGTCGGCCAGCATTGCGGCCGATCGAAGGTCGTCCTGCGTCGGCGTCGACCGGAGGTCGAGCACCAGCGCCCGGAGGCCCTGGTCTTCCATCTTCCGTGCGAGCTTCCGCAGCTCGTGCGGCGTGCTGGCGACGACCTCCTCGACCTTCAGATACCCGATCGCGCCGGGTCCTTCGATCCGGAACTCCCACTCGCCCGACGGCTGCTTGCGCCGTCCTGTGATCGTCTCTCGGGGGAGCTGGCCCCGGACCATGGTCAGCGTCCGGGGCTTCTCCTCCTTCGGCCCGCGGACCTTCACCGTGACGCTCGTTCCCTCGTCGCCGCGAAGCCGATCGATGACCGCGCGGAGACTGGTCCCCTTCGTCGCGACGCCGTCGACCTCCAGCAAGAGGTCATTCTTCCGGATGCCCGCGCGGTCGGCCGGGCCGCCGGGGAAGACTTCCTGGAAGCTCGGGAACTCCTGCCCGTCGAGCCAGCCCAACGCGACATGGATGCCGACGTAGCGATTGCCGGCCATCTGCTCCACGACCCGCGCCTCCTTCGCCGTGATCCGCTCGGCCCGCCCGGGAACGGATTCCAGCAGGCCGTCGAGCATCGCCTCGGCGATCGCATCGACCGAAGCCTTCCCAACCGTCTCCT
This sequence comes from Planctomycetales bacterium, assembly GCA_027451455.1. GTDB lineage: Bacteria > Planctomycetota > Planctomycetia > Isosphaerales > Isosphaeraceae > JAKAUH01. Next base: position 1,779 of record DAIDJI010000507.1, read on the forward strand.
TCGGCCAGACCTCGGCCACGAGCCCGGCGACCTGCTCGGGCGTGACGACCGCCGAGGCTCGACGCGCCAGGTCGGGCGGAACCGGCTGATGAGCCGCAAGCCGCATCGCCCGGAGCCCGTCGACGATCATCTGCTGCCGGGCCGGCGGCTCGACGTGGTTCGCCAGGATGGCCTCGGTGATCTCCAGCACTCGACGCGGCAGGTCGGGCGGCATGGGAGGAGCGGGAGATCTGGGCGCCTCATCGGCCGGCAGCGGAGACGCGAGGAGGATCGCGAGGGCCAGGGACTTCCGCAGGTGGAAGGGGTTCACGGATCGGCCTCCCCGGGTTTGGGTCGGGATCGGGACCACCTTCAGGATGTCGGCCGACGATCGCGGGATCAAGGGGATGCCGGCGATTGCTTCCGATTAGAGGAACTCGATCCGACCGGCCATCTCGTCGGGATCGTAAACCTCCCAGATCAGGACGAGCCCTCGGATGATCTCGCCGAGCGAGCGGGTATCCTGGTGGCAGTAAGCGATGCCCGGATGCGAGAAACCCTGGGCGTGGATCGCGAGGAAGTCCTCGTCCTGGGTGAAGAGGACGCGTCCCTCGACGAACGCGAACTGGAGATGCTCGGAATCCCGGGCGCCCTGGAGCCCCACCTCGGGTGTGGTGGTGACGTCGATGCCCCGGCGTCGAAGCCCTTCGGCGAGGGCCGTCGGGCAATGCTCATCCAGGTGGAAGCGGATCGTCCTGGGCATTCCGCCGGCGCACCTTATCGAAGATCGAGGGGGCTCCAGCCCGGATCCGGTCGGCGAGCTCCTCGCCCTCGCGGATGCTCTGATCGATCTGCTCGCGATGGTCGTAATAGTAGGCCAGTGCGGCGTGGACCTGGCCGAGAGTCAACCCGGGGTGGCTCGAGACGATCTCATCCGGGCTCATTCCCATCCGCTCGTACCAGATCGCAATATGTTTCACCTTGATCCGATGCCCGACAACATGCGGCTGGCCTCCGCAATGGCCCGGCCGGACCTCAATGTGTCCGGAGGCCGTCGGCGTTTCGGCCGTTCCCTGCGCGGGGATCGGTGTCATCGTCGCGCTGGTTTCCATGTATCCCATGGTAACTTCCCCCCCCGGAGGCGACAACGCCGGGCGCCGGAATTCCATCGTGACGCCCGTTCATCGAAGGTTGGGCGGCAGTTGCCCTTGCCAGTCGGGGCCCCGGTGGGTTTAATGAGCCAGGAAAGGCCCCTGTACCTGCCTCCATCGACCGGCCCCCGCGGACCTTTCGATCCCATCTGCCGTTGGCCTGGTCAGATCGATCGATCGTATGTACCGTCCTGTCGGATATCGCCGGCCCGATCGGGGTCCCGAGCGGAGCTTTTCCCGATGCACGAGCGCATCGCCTATCAAGGTATCACCTTTGACGACGTCCTTCTCGAGCCGGGATACTCCGAGATCCTCCCGCACGAGGCCGATACGCGGTCGCATCTGACCGCACGAATTGACCTGAATATCCCGATTCTCTCCTCGCCGATGGACACCGTCACCGAGGCCGAGCTGGCCATCGCCCTGGCGCAGGAGGGCGGCCTGGGTGTGATCCACAAGAACCTCTCGATCGAGGAGCAGACCCGCGAGGTCGACAAGGTCAAGCGATCCGAAAACGGAATCATCGTCGACCCGATCACGCTCCCGCCCGATGCCACCGTCGGCGAGGCGCGGAAGATCATGCGCGGGCACAACATCTCGGGCGTTCCGATCACGGTCAACGGGTTACTCCGGGGGATCCTCACCCGGCGCGACCTGCGGTTCCTCGAATCCAACGACATCCGGATCGAGGACGTCATGACCAAGGACAACCTGGTCACGGCACCGGCGACCACCAGCCTGGAAGAGGCGGACCGGATTCTCACCCGGAATAAGGTGGAGAAACTTCTCCTGGTGGACGATGAGTATCGACTGAAGGGCCTTATTACGATCAAGGACATCGACAAGCTTTACCGATATCCGCACGCCTGCAAGGACGATCGTGGCCGGCTGCGCGTGGGTGCGGCGGTGGGCGTCCACGACTACGAGCGGATCTCCTCACTGCTCGAGGCAGGTGTCGATGTGCTGGTGGTCGACTCGGCCCACGGCTACAGCAAGAACGTGATCGAGACCGTTCGACGAATCAAGAAAGACTTCGATATCCAGGTGGTCGCCGGTAACGTCGCCACCGGCGACGGCACCCGCGCCCTGATCGACGCCGGGGCCGACGCGGTGAAGATTGGGATCGGTCCGGGGTCGATCTGCACGACCCGGGTCGTCTCGGGCGTGGGTGTACCGCAAGTCACCGCGATCCACCAGGCGGCCAAGGCCGCGGCCGGCCGGGTTCCCATCATCGCCGACGGCGGTATTCGGTACTCGGGCGACATCACCAAGGCCCTCGCCGCCGGGGCTCACTCGGTGATGATCGGCGGGCTCTTTGCCGGGCTGGCCGAGAGCCCTGGCGAGACCATTATCTATCGCGGCCGGAGCTTCAAGACCTATCGCGGGATGGGATCCCTCGGCGCCATGGCGCGTGGCTCGCACGAGCGGTATCGCCAGGACCTCGGTTCCACCAAGGCCAACGGCCCCGACGGAGCCCCCATTCACAAGCTCGTTCCCGAGGGCGTCGAGGGCCGCGTTCCCTACAAGGGACCGCTGGCCGACTTCGTCTTCCAGCTCGTCGGCGGCATCCGGGCCGGAATGGGATACTGCGGAACCAAAACCATCGAGGAACTCCGAACCCGCGCCCGGTTCATCCAGGTCACCGGCGCCTCCGTTCAGGAGAGCCATCCCCACGACATCGTCATCACCCAGGAAGCTCCCAATTACTCCAGCTTCACAAATGATAATGAACACGGTCGAGG
>DAIDJI010000508.1 GCA_027451455.1 Planctomycetales bacterium
CCAACGTCTTCTGGTTTGCCCCTGGCGTCGGGATCGTCAAGCAGAAGACCAACCTGGGCATCCGCGACGTCATCATGGAGCTGACCAAATTCGAGGCCGCGACCCCTTGAGCGGGCCGGGGGTCGGTCAGGCGCCGACCCCTCGGATCGCCTGGATGACCCGGTCGACCTCGTCCTCGGTCGTGTAGCAGGCGCACCCGATCCGGACGAGCCCCTGGTCCAGGACGCCGAGGCGGCGGGCGACCGTCCTCGCGTAGAAGTCGCCGTGCGAGACGAAAAGGCCGAGGCGTGCCAGGCGCGCGGCAACCTCCGACGACGGCCGATCGCCGACGATCAATGAGAGCGTCGGCGTCCGGGGCGCGTCGGGAGGCGGACCAAACAACCGGACGCCCCGGATCTCCGCCAGGCCCTCCCAGAGTCGGGCGAGCAGCGCCTGGCCGCGGTCGTGAAGCGCCTCGAAGGCGGCGGCCAGTCGATCGCGGCGCGGGATCAAATCCGGGCCGGCCAGCGATGCCAGGTAATCGACGGCCGCCGCGGCACCCACGATCCCCTCGTGGTTCAGCGTGCCGGTCTCCAGCCGCTCGGGGACGGTCTCGGGGGCCGGTTCGAGCTTCGGGACGTCGAGCGCCTCGATCCGGTCGCGTCGGCCGAAGAGAACGCCCACGTGCGGTCCGTGAAACTTGTACGCCGAGCAGGCCAGGAAGTCGCAGCCCCAGGCCCGGACGTCGGCCAGGCGGTGCGGGACGTAATGCACGGCGTCGACGAACGTGAGCGCCCCGGCCTCGCGCGCCATCGCGATCGCTCGAGGGACGTCGTTGATCGTCCCCAGCGCGTTCGAGGCGGCACCAATCGCCAGCAGGCGGACACGGTGATCGATGAGCGCCCGGTCGAGGTCATCCCAGTCGAGCTGGCCCGTCTCGGGGATCATCTTCACCGCCCGGACCTCGACGCCACGGTCGCGGGCCAGGGCACGCCAGGGATCGACATTGGCGTGATGGTCGAGCTCGGTGACGACAATCGTATCGCCCGGCCCGAAGCCCCGACCCAGCGCCCGGGCGAGATGAAATGTCAGGCTGGTCATGTTGGCGCCGAAGGCGATCTCGTCGGGCCCGGCGCCCAGGAGATCGGCCAGCACCCGACGCGCTCCCGCGAGCGCAGCGTCGGTCTCGGCACTTGTGGGAAACGACCAGTGCGTGTTGGCGTTGTGATTCGTCAGGTAGTCGGCAACGGCCTCGACGACGACTCGGGGGACCTGAGTCCCGCCTGGGCCATCGAAGTAGGCCACGGGATGGCCGTCGTGGCGTCGACGAAGCGCGGGGAAATCCTCGCGGAGAACGGTCGTCGCGGTGACCTGCGGCGCGGATGGCGAGGGACGGTGCGGCGTCATCGTGGAATCCTTGAGGACTCGGCGAACCCCCAGGCCGACATCCCGCGTTCCGGGGCGGGCCTGGCATCGCCGGGTATCGCGAGCGATCATGGGACGCCTGGCATCGTAACCGGTCTGCCCCAAGGAATCGAGGTCGAGGAGTCTCCCATGATCTGTGTCGCCGTCACCTACGTCATCCAGGAAGGCCATGAAGCCAAGGCCATCGAACTGTTCGAACGGCTGACCGAGGCGACTCGCGCCGAGCCAGGCTGCCGGATGTATCTGGCTCATCGGTCGACGACCGACCCGCGCCGGTTCTTCCTCTACGAGCAATACGACGACCAGGCGGCACTCGATGCCCACCGCGCGGCTCCGCACTTCGAGCGATACGCCAGGGAAGGTCTCTTCGCAATCCTCGAGAGCCGGACGCCCGAGATTTACGCGCCGCTGGAGGGCTGAGCGCGCACGAAAGCCCCGGGGCCGATGTGATGGTCGGCGCCCGGGGCTGTTCGGCGGGTTGTCGTGACGCGCTCAGTACGGATACGGCCCGGCCGTGTAGCTGCCCGGGGTCGTGTAGGTCGTGCTGCTGTAGGTCGTGTATCCCGAGGGATACGATCCATAGGAGTTGTTGTAGCCGTAAGGACTCGCCGGGTAGACGACCCGGTTACGTCGTCCGAAGAGGCCGCGACGGGTCGGCGTGTACCGGGGTGCCATGTAGGTGGTCGGGTAGGCGGTGGTGGCACCATAGGCATAGGGCATGACGTTGTTGCCGGAGTATCCCGGCGCGTTGTAGGTCGCATAGGGAAGCCCCGCGGTGCCGGCGTAGTAATAGCCGGGCGCCATCGTGGTCCCCATCGGGTTGACCGCGTTATACGTCCCCATGCCGGGCATCAGCCGGCCGGTGTAACCCGGAGTCGCCGCCGTCGAGGTGCCGGGATAAATCCCCTGGTTGGCCTGCGAGGCATACGACGCATTGGGATTCGTGCGGTAGTTCCACTCGCCGGGGTTGGCAAGACCGGGGGTGTAGGTCTGGCCTGGTGTCCCGGCCGCGGCGTTGTTCATCCCGGCCCCGATCCCACTGGCGGGCGGACGGACCGCATTGCCATTGCCGACGGTCGGAGACATGTTTGTCGGCTGATTCGGGACTCCACGAGACTCCACGGGACTCTGGAAGCCCCTGGGAACGGTCGTGTTTCCGCCTCGTCCGGCTGTTCCGGCGGGAGTAACCACGGAACCAGGGATCGCTGTAGTGGTTCCGGCGCCCATGGCTCCGCCCGGCACGGTGGCCGCACCGGCCGGAGCCGCCGTGTTCACGCCAGGGACCGCCGTGTTGGCGGCGGGAATTCCATTGGCCTGGGCCTGCTCATTGGCCTTCTGCTCCAGGTTGTTCGGCGCGGTCACGAGCGTGCTGTTCTCGACCGTGCCCAGCGGGCCTCCAACCGTCGCCGGACCGCCACCCTGGCCGTGGGCCAGACCACCGCTCCCAGCAAGGTAGGCCGCCGTCACGACCAAAGCCAATTCTATCCTTTTGTTGATCATTGTGAATCCTCGCATGTCTCGATCCTTCCGACGCCCGGCCATCGGGTCGTGGCGTGACCATTCCTTCCCGATCGGCGATCGGGAACGGCCTCGCAATGGCGACAATCGCCTCGCCCCGCGATCCAGGAGGATCGCGGCGAGGAAGGGCCGGCACGAGTCTCAAGCCGGAAGGACCAGTGTCGTTCTCACCGAACTGACGAGCAAACCGTGCGCCGATGGAGCGGTTGCGCCGGTCGTCCGGGAAGATCAGGAGAGAATCTCGCGGACCACCTCACCGTGGACATCAGTCAGGCGGAAGTCTCGGCCGGCATATCGATAGGTTAGCCGGGTGTGATCGAAGCCGAGGAGGTGCAGGATCGTCGCGTGCAGGTCGTGGATGTGGACCGGCTTCTCGACGGCCCGATAGCCAAACTCGTCGGTGGCGCCGTGAACGTGCCCACCGCGGACGCCGCCACCGGCAAGCCAGATCGAGAAGCCCCAGTGGTTGTGATCGCGTCCGAGGGCCGGCTTGCCGCCGGCGAGTTCGACGGCCGGTGTCCGGCCGAACTCGCCGCCGCAGATCACGAGCGTCTGCTCGAAGAGCCCGCGCTGCTTGAGGTCGGTCAGGAGCGCAGCGATGGCGCGGTCGCACTGGCCGGCGAGGGCTCGATGATTCTCGGCGATGTGGTCGTGAGCGTCCCAGGGCTGGACGTCGCCGTGGTAGAGCTGGACGAATCGGACGCCCCGCTCGATCAGGCGGCGGGCGATCAAAAGCTGCCGGGCCTGGATGCCGGGACCGTACGCCTCGCGGACGGACTCCGGCTCGCGCTCGATGTCGAAGGCGTCGGTGGCGGCCATCTGCATCCGATAAGCAAGCTCGAAGCTGGCAATCCGGGCCTCAAGGGCATCGTCCTCAGCGCGGGGGGCTCGGTGGCGATGGTTCAGCTCGGCGAGCAGGTCGAGCTGCCTGCGCTGGTCGCGTCGCGAGATCGATCCGTTCTGGATGTTGTCGATCAGGTCCTCGGCCCGTTCCTTGCGGGTGTCGATGTACGTCCCCTGGTAGACCCCGGGCAGGAACGCCGACTTCCAGTTGGAGACATCCGCCACTGGTAACCCCGGGCACATCGCGATGAAACCGGGCAGGTTGGCGTTTTCGGTTCCCATTCCGTAGGTGATCCAGGAGCCGAGGCTCGGGCGCGAGAGCCGCTCGTCGCCGCAGTTCATCAGCCGCATCGACTGTTCATGATTGGGCGTGTTCGCGTGCATCGACCGGATGATGCAGAGATCGTCGGCGTGGCGGGCGGTCTGCTCGAAAATCTCGCTGATTTCCAGGCCGCTCTGGCCATACTTCCGGAACCGAAACGGCGAGGGCAGAGCCGTTCCGGTCTTGCGCTCGGTGGTCAGGTTCCCCTGGGGGAGTGTCTTCCCCTCGTATCGCCTGAGCAGCGGCTTGGGGTCGAAGGTGTCGACCTGTGACGGCCCGCCGTTCAAATAAATATGAATAACCTGCTTGACCTTCGGGGCGAAGTGCGGCCGGCGTGGGGCCAGTGGATGATCGACCGGGACACGACCACCGTTGAGATCGGCGGCAGTCAGCTCGCCCGCGTCGCCCAGGACGCCGAGGAGCCCGAGCATTCCCATCCCCGTACCGATCCGGCCGAGGGCTTCACGTCGCGATGATCTCGCCGGTCCGGGATCGGGATACATGGCCGTCTCCTCTCCGCGATCAGTCAATGAACAGGAACTCGTTCGTC
>DAIDJI010000509.1 GCA_027451455.1 Planctomycetales bacterium
GTCTGAACCGATGAGTGCGCACCGAGTCCCGGCGATGGGGCGAGGGAGCGCGAGAGAGTGCCTAATTCTCCATGTGCGTTCTTCGCCGCTCCTCATCCAACGCCCGGCGCGCGGATACCCGACGATGTGCGTTACACACATCCATGGACATGACTCCGGAATTGAGAAAAAAAAATCGGCCCAAGAAAGGGAGGGCAGCTTACCGAATTCGAATTTTATTCGAAGGTAAACCACCCGGATTAACGGATATCATCATCCGTCCCGTAAAGCAACGGGTCAGCGGGAGATTCTGACAGGATCGGGGGGATCGACCCGGATCCAGTGATCGGTCATGATCATTCCGCGTGCGACATCCCGGCGCGGCATGTGGCAGCCGACGCACCCGGATCGGTCGGAGACGGGGCAGGGGTGGACCCTCCGGCGGTCGTGGCAGGAGAGGCAGGCGGCCTCGTAGGCGGCCCGGTCGGAAGAGGTTCGGGAATGGGGATCGTGGCAGGTCGTGCAGGCCATCGCTCCGCCGCTCCCCCGGAAGCAGGCCGACTGGATGAGGCCAACGGGCTGATAGCGAACAATGACGGGGTTAGCCGTGCTAAGAGCGTTCGATGTCAGCATCTCGGGCAAGCGATGACACGTCCCACAGAGCCGAAGCTCTTCGTCGGCCGAGCTTCCGTCCAGGCCGAAGGGAAGGTGCAGCAACTCCGGGGCGTCGCCACGGCGGGCGGCCTCCACATGCGCCCGGGCCGGCCCGTGGCACCGCTCGCAGGTGACATCGGGAATCATCGTGGCGGGGTCGAACTGGTCGGGGCTGCGGTCGGAGGTCATGGTCGCGTGGCAGCCGAAACACTTCAGGGTATCGTCGGCCGAGTGAATCCGTCCGGCCGGCGTGTTCCCGCTCGCGTGGCCGGCGAGCGACTGGCCGGGTGTCAGGCCAAAACCGTCGGCGTGCCCGAAGAAGGTCAGCCGGTGCTCCCGGATCGTCGGATGCCTTGGATCACGGTCCACCATTGTGACGAGCGTGGTGGCGTGTCGGCCTGAGCCTAGGGCGTAATCGATGGCGAACTGCTCGGCCCTGATCCCACCTGGAGTCTGGGCGGCGGACCGCTCGACCCAGAGTCGGCCGTCGCGGATCTGGAACTTCCAGGTGACGCCCGGCTGCTCGGGATCGGGCATCGTCCGGCCGTCCCAACCTCGACGCAAGGCCACTTGAACCGCCCTCCGGAGCGTTTTCGAATGCCCGGAGCCCGAGTGCGCCGCGAACTCGCCGGGATGGCAATCGCGGCAGGAGGCATCGCCGACATAATCAGCCTGGGCGACCTGGCGACCCGTCCCGGGCGTCCGGACGCCGGACGACGAGTCCGTGCGCAGCAGGAGCCCCAGCGCGACGGCGAGCAGGAGGACCATGGCAGTCCCCAGCCCGGCGGCGGCCCCGAATCGGCCGGAATGATTCGGATCGGCCAAGTTCGCACTCCTCAGGTCGAGGCCCCGCGATCGGGCGAGGACCGGCGATCGCCGGCGACCTTCCCGCGCTTCGATGCTCATTATGACACCCGGCCCACCGCCCGGCCAACGTCCGCCTTGCCGCCCCCGGTCAAGAACAGCAACGGCGACCGCTGCCGAGAGCATCCGCCTCCTCGGGGATCGGCCACCGCCCGACGGACCGGTCCACTGCATCAAAGCCTTGCAAGGGATCGACTTGTGGCTGGTCTCCCCGGGTCGGTGCCGGTTGCGTGCGCGGGGCGGTTCGGGTAGAATGACAGCTTCATGATTCGGGCCGAGGGCCGGCGCGACGCCGGGGCCAGCCATCGAGGCGTGGCGCCCTTGCCGAACCTGTCGCCAGAGTGAAGGATCGACCGATCGTGAGCACCGCCGTTCTGCCCACCGACCACCTGCCGCCCCAGCCGCTCGACATCGAGGAGGAGCTGAAGGAAAGCTACCTCAATTACGCGATGTCGGTCATCATCAGCCGGGCTCTGCCGGATGTCCGTGACGGATTGAAACCGTCGCAGCGGCGGATCCTGGTGGCCATGCGTGACCTCGGGCTCACGCCCGGCGGCTCGACCAGCAAGTGCGCGGGGATCGTCGGCGAGACGATGAAGCGGTACCATCCCCACGGCGACAACTCGATCTATCCGACGCTCGCCCGGATGGCCCAGTGGTGGAACATGCGACACCTGCTCATCACCGGGCAGGGGAACTTCGGCAGTATCCACGGCCTGCCGCCGGCCGCCATGCGGTACACCGAGGCCAAGCTCAGCTCCGTCACTGGCGAAATGCTCGAGGACATCAACCTCGACACCGTCGACTTCCAGCCGAACTACGACGAGAAATACCAGGAGCCGCGGGTCCTTCCCGGCAAGTTCCCCAACCTGCTGGTCAACGGATCGGGCGGGATCGCCGTCGGCATGGCGACCTCGATCCCGCCGCACAACCTCGGCGAGGTCTGCGACGGCCTGCTCGCCTACCTCGACAACCCGGCCATCGAGCTCGACGAGCTGATGGAGCACATCCCCGGCCCCGACTTCCCCACCGGAGCCACCATCTGCGGCCGGATGGGGATCAAGGAAGCCTACATGAGCGGCCGGGGCCGCGTCTTCGTCCGGGCCAGGTACGAGATCGAGGAACTCAAGGACGGCCGGTCGCACATCATCTTCACCGAGATCCCCTATCAGCTCACCAAGGAAGTTTTGCTCAAGAAGCTCGCCGAGCTGGTCAACGGCGGGCGGATCACCGGCGTCTCGAACATCGACGACTTCTCCGACCGCAAGCAGCCCGTTCGGATCGTGGTCACCGTCAAGAAGGGCGAGGACCCGAACGTCATCGTCAACCAGCTTTTTGAGTACTCGCCGCTCCAGGACACCTTCAGCGTGATCATGCTGGCGCTGGTGGACGGCCGGCCGCGCACGCTCCCGCTAAAGGAACTGCTCCGGCTCTTCGTCGAGCACCGGGTCAACGTGATCCGACGCCGGACGCAGTACCAGCTTCGCAAGGCCAAGGAACGGGCGCACGTCGTCGAGGGCCTGCTGATCGCGCTGCACCACATCGACGAGGTGATCCGCGTGATCCGGTCGTCGGCCAACCCGCCCGAGGCACGCACCCGCCTGATGATGATGCCGGTCTCGGCCGAGATCCTCCGCCGGGCCCTCGACGACCCCGAGGCGAAGGCCTCGACCGGCCTGACCCGCAACCAGGCCGACGCCATCCTCTCGATGCAGCTCCAGCGGCTCACCGGCCTGGAGGCCGACAAGCTGGCGCAGGAATATGTCGGGCTCAAGGGCGACATCGCCGGGTACGAGCAGATCCTCGCCGACGAGAGGCTCATCCTCGACATCATCCGCGCCGATCTCCGAGAGCTAAAGAGCAAGTACGCCGACAGCCGGCGCAGCACCATCTCCGACGAGGAACTCGGCGACTTCGACAAGGAAGCGCTGATCCGCGAGGAGTACATGGTCGTCACGGTCACGCACGACGGCTACATCAAGCGGCTCCCGCCCAGCACCTATCGGGCCCAGGGCCGGGGCGGGCGCGGGATCACCGCGACGAATACCAAGGAAGGCGACTTCCTCGAACATATGTTCGTTGCCTCGACACACGACTATATCCTCTACTTCACCAACATGGGGAAGGTCTACTGGCTGAAGGTTTACGACCTGCCCCAGGCTTCGCGAACGTCGGGCGGGCGGGCGATCGTCAATTTGCTCCAGCTTGGCGAGGGCGAGCGGGTGACGGGGATGGTCCCGGTCCGCGAGTTCCGCGACGACGAATGCCTGTTCATGGTGACGCGACGGGGGACGGTCAAGAAGACCGATCTCACGGCGTTCCGGCGCCCGCTTGGCCGCGGGATCATCGCGCTCGGGTTGGAGGAGAACGACGAGCTGATCGGCGTGGCGCGGGTGACGGGCGGCTCGCACGTGATCCTCAGCACCCGAGACGGGATGGCGATCCGGTTCGACGAGGCCAAGGTCCGGTCGATGGGACGCCCGGCCTACGGCGTCAAGGGGATCGACCTGGTCGATAGCGACGAGGTCATCGGAATGATCGTCGCGGAAGGCGTCGAGGACGAGGCGAGCATCTTGACCGTCTGCGCCCGAGGATACGGCAAGCGAACGCCGCTCTCGGAGTACCGGGCTCAAAATCGGGGCGGCAAGGGCCTGATCGACATCCAGACCTCCGATCGGAATGGGCCGGTGGTCGCGATTGCCAAGGTGGTCGAGTCGGACGAGGTGATGTTGACGACAAGTTCGGGGATGGTGATCCGAACGAAGGTCGAATCGATCCGGACGGTCGGCCGGAACACGCAGGGCGTCCGGCTGATCCGGGTCGAGGAGGGGGACACCGTGAGCAGCCTGGCGAAGCTCCCCCACGAGGAAATCGTCGAGACCGAGGCGGAGGTCCAGGCCGGGGTCGACGGCGAAATGCCCGAGGCCGCCGCCAACGGCGACGGCGCGATCCACCGGCCGCACATCCTTGACGACGGCGTCGCCGAGGCCGAGGCCAGCGACCACATCGACGACGAGGAAGAACCGCAGGAGTGAGGCTCCCGGGTAGGTCAGGCTTTCCAGCCTGACCCGCACCATGGACCGCCTCGGAGATGAGACACCCGAGCGGGTCGGCCTCCCAGCCGGTCCCGCTCCTCCGA
>DAIDJI010000510.1 GCA_027451455.1 Planctomycetales bacterium
AGATATTTCTGGAAAACGGATCTGGCCTCGGCCTCGTCCTTGTACGGGCGGAGGAAGCCCTGCCAGGAGACCTCGCCTTCCTTGTAGTCGGCCATGAAGACGTCGGAGAGGAAGCTATAGCCGAAGGCGTCCTGAGCGACGTACTTCGCCTCGCCCTCTCGCCCTTTCGTCGGGAGCATCCCGAAGTATGTCGAGGGCGTGACGGCGGCCACCGCCGGCTTCGACCCCTCGCCCGATCCCTCGGCAGTCGCCGAAGCGACCGAGCTCGTCGCCTGCGCTGGTGGTTGCGCTCCGGCACCGGCCGGTTTCTGCTTCGCCGCGACCCGCTTTGCCAGCTCCAGCGCGAACGAGGCGAACTTCGGGTCCTCGGAAGTCGAAACAATCTGCGTGTAGTATTTCCCCGCATGGAAAAGCGTGCTGCCGGCCGCGGTGTACCCCTCGTCGCCAATCGCGACAGCCTGCGACTCCTCGGGCTTCTCCGAGCCATACTTGCCGAGCGCCTTCAGAGGGTCGGCCATCTCGAAAATGTAGAGCTGGACATCGTTGTCGGTATTGCCGACCGGGTGATACGAGGCGTAGGCCATCCCCTTGACGCCGTACTGGACGAAGCTCTCGGCCCGGCCGTCGATTTTCTCGTAGAGGTTTTCGGCGTTGAACGTCTCCAGGTGCTTGTCCCCCGGCTTGGCGACGGTCCATCCCGCCGGGATTCCCGCGAGCGGAAGCATTGCGGCGATCGAACGCTGCGGTTCGGGCACGCTCGCCACCTCGGCCTCAGCCTCGGCCGGGCTCAGCCCAGCGCCTGGGGCCGCCGGGGTCACGCTCGCCGGCGAGGCATTCACCGCGACGGGCACTATCATTGAGGCTGGCACGCTCGCCTGGGCCGTTCGGAGGTCCACCGGCGGCGCGGTGAAGTCCATGAGTTGCTGCGGACCATCAAGCCCGACGCTCCTCCTCACTCCGGCGAGAGCCTGAAGGACACCCGGTACTCGCTGCGCCACCGGGACCGACGTCCCCGCGACGGCCCTCAGCGCCAGCATCTGCTCGTCGAGCTTCTTCACGTTCTCGACCAGGTTCTTTCGCTCGGTCGCCAGCCGATCCATCTCGCGCTTCACGGCGGCGTCGGCCTCCTGGACGTCCTTCAAAGATCGCCCCTGCTCCAGCACCGACCACCGCTTGTTCGGGTCGTACTCGTACCGATTCTTGTCGAACGACCGGCTCTTCAGCACCATCGCCGAGAAAATGGCCGGGATGCCCATGACGAGGATCATCCCGACGATGATCGAGGCGAATGTCGGCCGCTGAAGGACCCGGCCTCTCCTCGCCTGGAACCATTCCAAACGTCCGAGGACCGCGAAGGCAATCGGCGTCATCGCCAGAGCCGCCAGGGCCGCGGTCAGGGCCAGCGCCAGCATCGGATCATTCGCCACCTCGTGGCGATACTGGGCCCAGAGACTTGTCTCGTTCATCTTGCCTCTGCGGGGGTTGGGTCATCGGGGGCTCATCGAGGTCGTCCGGCCGCCGGTTCACCGGACGATTATACCGGTACAGAAAAGGAGCGTCGATCATCTCGCCACCGGCCGCTGACTCTTTCCTGTGTGCTCAGGCGAACAGAGATTCGACGAATGTCTCGGCGTCGAACGGTTGCAGGTCGTCGAGCCCCTCGCCGACTCCGATAAACTTCACCGGTAGATTCATCGACTGGCGAACGGCGACCACAACGCCTCCCTTGGCGGTCCCGTCGAGTTTGGTAAGGATTACGCCCGTGCAGCCGATCGATTTGGTGAAGACCTCGGCCTGTCGGATCGCGTTCTGACCGTTGGTCGCGTCGATCACCAGCAGAACCTCATGCGGCGACCCTGGAATCATCCGGTGGATGACACCCCGAATCTTTTCCAGCTCGCGCATAAGGTGGCCCTGGGTATGGAGTCGGCCGGCGGTGTCCACGATCAGGACGTCCACGCCCCGGGCCAGGGCGCGCTGGCAGGCGTCATGGGCGACGCTGGCGGGATCCGCGCCAGGGGCGCCTCGGACGATCTCGCAGCCGGCTCGATCGGCCCAGATCGCGAGTTGATCGGCGGCTGCGGCGCGGAAGGTGTCGCAAGCGCCGAGGAGAATTGTCCGGCCCTCGTCCTTGAGCCGCTGGGCCAGTTTGGCGATCGAGGTCGTCTTGCCCGACCCGTTCACGCCTGCAATCAGGTAGACGCTCGGTTTCTTGCTGGCGACCGCCAGCGAACCCGGCCGGATGTCCACTAGCAGTGCCTTGAGCTCGCTCTTGAGGAACGTCAGCAGTTCCTCGTCGGCGGTCCTGTCGGCAAACCGCTCCTTGACCCGTTCGATCAGCCGGCCGGTCGCGGCAACGCCCACGTCGGCCTGGATCAGCCGGCTTTCCAGGCGTTCCAGGAACTCCTGATCGACCTTGCTGCCGAACCACGATCGGACGTCGAACAGCTTCGCCGTCCGCGCAAGGCCCTTTTTGAACCGCTCCAGCAATCCGGAAATCGCCATCGCCTCGCCTTCTCTTCGATGCCGGGTCTCGATGATCCCCGGGCTATTCTAACCGCCCCCTTGTCCTGGCGCGCAGTCGCTCCAGCACCTCAGGGGCGGTCGCGATCGCGCCCACCCATCGTCCGGGTCGATCGGCTGCGTGAAAGTCGCTCCCTGAGAGGCCGACTAGCCCCAGCCGATCGGCGATTTCGGCCAGCCGGCGGCCCAGGGAGGTCGAACAGCCCGGCCCTTCGATCTCGATCGCTTTCAATCCGGCGTCGGCCAGTCCCCGGATCGACGACTCGCCGAAGTCGTGGGGCGGATGCGCCAGCGCAGCAACCCCGCCCGCCTGGTGGATCAAATCAATCGCCTGCGCGGCGGCGAGCCGCGTCTTCTCGACACAGGCCGGCCCTCGGTCGCCGAGGTACCGGGCGAAGGCGTCTCTCGTTCCCGAAACCTGCCCGGTTTTCCAGAGGTAATCCGCGAGGTGCCGGCGCCCGAGCACAGCGCGCGGATAGGCCCGCCGGACGGCTTCCAGGTCCACCGAGAGGCCCAGTTCGCGCAGCCGGTCGGCCATGGCCTCGATCCGATGCGCCCGGTCCTCGCGAAGCCTCTGCATGGCGGCGAGCAACGGGCCATCATCCTCGCGGAAGAAGTAGCCGAGGATGTGCAGGTCCCGCCCGCGATGCTCCGTTGTCAGTTCGACGCCCGCGATCAGCTCAACGCCCCAGTGCGCTGCCTCAGGACGCGCCACGGCGAGCCCTGTGGTCGTGTCGTGATCGGTGATGGCGATCGCCGAGAGCCTGACCCGAGCCGCCGCGACGACCACTTCACAAGGTGAGCAGGCTCCATCGGAGTGGGTCGTGTGGATGTGCAGGTCGGCCATCCCCTGCCGGGCTCTCGAACGCTCCGAGGGCCTTCCAGGTCGGTTATTCGGCCGCCGGCGCATCGGTCGGCGTCTCCGGGGCCACACCTTCGGCCGTGGCCGAGGCGGTTGTCTGCGACTGAAAGAGGCGGTCGAGGATGCCGTTGACAAACCGGCTTGACTGCGCCGTGCTGTACCGCTTTGCAAGCTCCAGGGCCTCGTTGATGGCAACTCTCGGCGGGACATCCTGAGCGAACATCATCTCGAAGGCGCCGAGGCGAAGGATATTGCGATCGATGGCGGCCATCCGGTCGAGCCGCCAGTTCTCAGCGGCCTCCGAGATCATCGCATCGATCCGGGGCTGGTGCTCCTTCACGCCGGAGATGAGCCCCTCGGTAAACTCAGCGAGCTTGCGGTCGTTGAGCAGTCGCCGCTGGATGAAGCGGCGGACCTCCGCCTGCGGCATCCCGGCGTTCTGTTCCAACTGGTAGAGGACCTGGAGGGCGACCTCGCGTCCTCGGGATCGTCGCGTCATGGTCGGGGGGTTCTCGCACCGCGCGGGGAGTCGCGGTCGTCGGTGGCGTCGGGCGGATCACTGCCGAATGATACGCGAGGCCGGTACGGCTCGAAAAGGCCCTTTCTCCACCGTTCAGACATGCAGCCCTCGGCACAGGCCGTGCATGAGGGAAGTCCAAGGAGAAAGTCGTCCATGGTCAGGGTCCCACAAGGCGAGCAAAATACCAGGGAGCGCCCGGTCCAGACGAGCCCGAATGACGACGGATGACCACCCTCGGACGACCGACCTGGGAGAATGAGCCATGTCCCCCAAACACCGGCAAGCCCTTGGCGGGCTCCTGATCGCCTTCTCGGCGACGGGGAAGACTGCGTGGGCTCAAACGTCCTCCAGTAGCGATGGCACGCCCGTACCACCGGAGCCGCAGGCCCCGCCAGTGCTCTCGGCGCCGCGGATGGACCAGAAATCCGAGACGACGGAGCTCGCCCCGATCGTGAAGCCAGCACCGGCGAACGCGGTGACGGTTCCTGAGGTCGCACCTCCGAACCGGACCCGGATTTACGTCCCACAGGAACCGCCATCGCCGATTGCTGAGCGTCGATCGAGGCAGCGTCCTGGCTCGGAGGCGGTCTGGACGCCTGGATTCTGGGAGTGGGACGAAGCCGAGGCGCGGTTTGTCTGGGTTGCTGGAAGCTGGCAGATCCCGCCCTCGGGAATGATCTGGCGGCCGGGCCGATGGGTGCATGAGGCGCGAGGTTGGTATT
>DAIDJI010000511.1 GCA_027451455.1 Planctomycetales bacterium
GGAGAACTGGATTTCATGGCGCGTGGGGGAACCAGCTTTATTGGGAGAACTGGCTTCCGTGGTACCGGAGGCAACCAGCTTTATTGGGAGAACTGGCTTCGCTGGCCCTGGGGTACACGCCTCTTTCCTCGGCGGAAACGGCGAGACGCGGAGCTAAAAGTCTCGTAAATTTGGGATATTTCCGGAAGTTAAAGCTCTCGGCTCCCTGCGAACTCGGCGATCTACAACTGGAGTGCTAGAGCGCGGCGGCCGGCCCCTCGGCGAGATCCTTCGCCGGGCCGGGTCCCTGGCGATCGTTTGTCCGATCTGCCCGGGCGCCGTGGACGGTCTGCGAGATGACCCTTCCCTGGGATGCTCGGGACAATAACGGCCCGCCTCGGATCGGTCAAGGGCGGTCGCAACCCGCTCGAATCGCGCCCGGCAGCGCTGTCCCGCTTCCGGATTCCGGTTATCATACCGGCTGGCTGTCGCCGGCACCGGGTAGGGCGCCGCGGGGCGGCAGCGACTCGCGGGCGGGGGGCGGCGATTGGCGGAGCAACTGATCGGACAGTACGGCTACGTGGGGATCACCCTGATCCTGATCCTCGGCGGCCTGGGGCTCCCCATCCCCGAGGAGGCCCCGATCATGGTCGCCGCCATCCTCACCCGGAACGGCCAGATGTCGGCCGTCCCGGCCCTGGCAAGTTGCATGACAGGCGTCCTGCTAGGCGACTTCGTCGTCTATCTCCTCGGATATTTCTACGGGGAGAAGGTCCTGCGGTTCCCACTCACCCGGCGCTTCCTCACGCGCCAGCGCGAGGCCCAGATCAAGGGCTATTTCCATCGGCACGGCTTCCGAATCCTGGTTTCGGGCCGACTGGTTCCGGGCTTCCGAACGGCCGCCTACCTCACGGCGGGCATCCTCAAACTGCCGATGCTGCGCCTCCTGCTGACCGACCTGATCGCGGCGACGCTCAGCACCTCGATCATGTTCGGCCTGGGCTACCTCTTCGCCAACACGATCCAGAAGGGGATTCACGAGGTCCAGCAGTGGCTGGCGCTGCTCCTGGTGGTCGGGGTAGCCGGCTGGCTGCTCTACCGATACGAGCGGGCCCGCCGCGATGCCGGCCGCCCCGTTGGTCCGCCTGTCCTCGAGACCGATGAAGTCGCGCTGCCCGACCTCGAATTTGAGGAGGTCGAACCCGGGCCGGGCCCGCTCGCGTCCACCTCAGCCCCCAGGACAGCCCAGAGGGAGACGCCCGAGGTCCTGGCCCCGCCCGAACCATCGCCCCGCCCCACCATCGCCGGTCCAGCCGAGGCGAACGGATCCTCAATCGCCATCGGCACCCCGACACCACAGCCGCCGATCCAATCCCCTTCTCGATGAGAGCAGCCGCCCCTCCTCGCACCAAATAGCACGCTCACCCGTCCCTCAGGACGCCGCGGTAGGCTTCGGGTTCGCCATGCCAATCAGGATTCGGCCAACCTTGCGGAAAAAGATTCAAGTCGGGTTGACCCTCCCCAGGGTTCCTGATACCGTCCCCGTCGCCTTGGCAAGATCAGCGACGGGTCCAAGGCAAGCTGACATACGATGGGGGCCCGACCCCGGCCTGGGCGACGATTATCGTCGTCCGGCGACCGGCCGAGAGTCGAGGGCATTCCCGGGCGGCCCAAGGGTCGTTCGCGGGGTGTTCGCGAGCCAACGGTCGGAAGAGGGAGCGGGAACCCGGGAGGGTCCGGCAAGAGATCGAGACTCGTTCCGATCGTGCCAGACCCCTCCGACCCGCGCTCGACGTGACCTTGGCCCGCGGGGCCCGACCGGGGGTGTTCTCCGGCCGGCGAGTTGAGTTACGGATGGACTCGCTCATCACGGTTCGTGCTTCACGAACCAACCTGATCAACCCTGGAAGATCGCTCGAATGAACAAGTTCACTTATGCTCTCGCTCTGGGGGCTGGTCTTGCGCTCGGCGTGGCCTCCCCTTCCGCTCGTGCCAGCGCCCTCGTTCAGAACCTGTCCCCCGGCTCCCTCACGGCGGCCCAGTTCAGCTCCGACTTTACGTCGACGACCGGAGTGTTGACGCAAAACTACTCGGTCGCCAACACACCCACGACGGGCGTCGTCCAGTCGCAGGTCTTCACCGGCAACCAGAATACCCCGTTCGCAGGCCTGACGGCCTACGCCTACGAGTTCGGCGTCAACAATGTCAGCGACACGACCGGCCAGCCGACCTATCTCAACAGCGCCGCGATGCAGTTCGGCTCGACGCCCACCCCGGCGACCTTCAACGGCCAGACCTCGTCGGTCTTCGTGATCAACGACGGCCCGGTCGGTAGCCTCAACGTCCCGCAGGCCGCCCCCGGCAGCACGATTCAGGTCCCCGCCACGGTGGCCTGGCAGCCGGGAACGACGACCGGCTCGCTGACCTTCCAGTACCTCGACCCGACCACCAACGCCGGGCCGCTCCAGGCCGGCGCCACCGGCGGGACCATCGTCGTGCTCACCAACGACAAGAACCTGACGACCCCGCAGGTCAGCATCCAGAACCCGAATCCCCAGGTTGGCCCGTACCCGGTCGCCTTCGCCCCGACCGGCGGAACGATCAGCTCGGTCCCGCAGGGGAGCGAGACCGGCACGCCCGAGCCGGCGACGATCATCGGCTGGACGAGCGTTCTGGGTGCCCTGGCCCTGGTCCGCCGGGTCCGCCGTCGAGGCGCCGCTGCCTGATCGCGATCCCGGCCATGGGACCTTCGGGGACCGATCGCCCCGCTCAGACCCGAGCCAGTGATCGAACCAGAGAGCCCCTCGCGACCGCGATCCGCGGTCGCGAGGGGCTCGCGCATTTCCCGAGGTTGACGCATCGAGACCGTCTCTCTGGTAAACTGGGTTGAAAGGGTATTCGCCCCTGGAGAAACCGGAGGAGTCCAGACGTTGGCAAGCGACCAGACCAACCGACCCGAGTCGATGCCGCCGATCGCCCGCGTCCGCAGGTCGCTTCAGCATCCGGAGGTCGAGGATCCGGCGGCATCGACCCGGGACGCCATCCTCGCGAGCCGGCTCAGGCACCGACTCTCGCCCGGGGCGCGGGTGGCCATCACCGTGGGGAGCCGGGGGATTGCCGCCATCGATCGAATCGCTCGGTCGGCCGTCGAATCGGTCCGCGCCCTCGGCTTCGACCCCTTCATCGTCGCTGCGATGGGAAGCCACGGCGGTGGGACGTCCGACGGCCAGCGCGCCCTCCTCGCCGAACTGGGCGTCACCGAGGCGTCGGTCGGCTGCCCGATCCGGTCCGAGATGGAGACGGTCGTCCTTGGGACCAACTCGTTTGGATTGCCGATCCGGTTCGATCGCAACGCCCACGAGGCCGATGCCATTCTCCTGCTCAACCGGATCAAGCCCCACACCTCGTTCACCGGTCGATATGAGAGCGGCCTCCTCAAAATGCTGACCATCGGCCTCGGCAAGCGCGAGGGCGCCGAGCAGGTTCACAAGCTGGGACTCCCGGGACTCCGCGCGATGCTCCCCGAGGTCGGCACCTTCCTGCTGGCGAACACGAAGGTGGCCCTCGGCCTCGCGATCCTGGAGAACGCCCGCGAGCGCACGGCGAAGGTCGCGGCGGTCGAGCCCGAGGATCTCCTCGCCGTCGAGCCCGAACTGCTCGACGAGTCACGCGAGCTGATGGGCCGGCTCCCATTCGACCAGTTGGACGTTCTGATCGTCGGCGAGCTGGGCAAGAACTACAGCGGGACCGGGATCGATCCCAACGTGATCGGCCGGCAACGGATCGAAACCATGCCCGACCTCCCTCGGCCCGTGATCACCCGGCTCGCCGTCCTCGATCTCTCCGACGAAACCCGAGGCAACGCCAACGGAATCGGCCTGGCCGACCTGACCACCGTTCGACTCGTCCGGAAGATTGACCCAAAGCCGACCTGGGTCAACAACCTCACTAGCAACTTCCTCACACGGGCCCGCGTCCCGCTCGCAATGGCGACCGACCACGACGTGATCGCGACCTGCCTCGAAACCTGCTGGCGGATCGACGAGGCCCAGGCCCGGATGGTCCTGATCCCAAACACCCTCGAACTGACCGATTTCTGGGTAACACCCGCGCTCTCGGCCGAGGTCGAGGCCCATCCCGAACTCTCCTTCGAGAGCGACTTCCAGCCGATCCCGTTCCACGATTCGGGCGAGCTGGATCAGGTCGCCCTGTTTCCCGAGAGCCATCGGGCACGGCGACAAAGCTGACCGTTCGGCCTTCCGGAAGCCGCCGCCGGTTTCCTGGTCCCGATCGCAAAACACTCCTTGGCGAAGACGCACGAGACATGGCTCTGGGGGAAGCATCGAATGGCGATTCGGGCGGTGGTTTTTGATCTCGACGGCCTGATGTTCGACACCGAGGCGCTCTTCTTCCGCTCCTGCTCGGCCGTGCTGGAGTCGCGGGGCAAGCGGTTCACCCCGGAGATCATGCGGTCGCTGATCGGCCGGCGCGCCGTCGAGGTCGCGGGCTGGCTGAAGGAGACCTCGGTCCGCCGGCTGGCGCTTGATCCTGCCCTCTCCTTTGAGATTGTCAGCCGGCTGGCCGAAGTGGCGCCCAGCGTCGATACCGTCAACGCCAGCACCGTCATCAATGGTTGCCG